>CAKKSJ010000432.1 GCA_919902965.1 Burkholderiales bacterium | reverse complement strand
ACAGTATCCACAGGCCGGGCTGCTTGCGGAACAGCGCAAACGCCTCGACGATCCAATCCCAGCCGCGGCCGGACTGGAGCGTGCGCCCCCGGGCATGGAAATGTGCGTCGTTCGGTTCGGCTATGGTGTCAGGTACGTTGCTTGTCATGTTGGTCTCCCTGGCTGGATGCAGGCTGGATCAGCTGCAAGACGCCATGAAGCAAGTGTATGCTGCTTGGAGGGGCGCCTCAACAACTGTCTCGGCGCAAGCGGCCGGCATTGAACCATGCGCGAGCATGCGGAGAATCGCATGAACCTGGACGAAATCGAACAGTCATTGCAAAACGCGGGGCTGACGCCGCGCGGGGCGTTTCATCCCGCCGCCGGCGACGCCGTGCCGCCGCTGGAGAACGACGCGCCCGCGCGCACTCTGGTCCTGGCCGGCAATGCCGGGCCGCAGATGTGGCGCGTTTTCGAAGCCGCGCGCGCCGGGCGTTCGATGACCCTGGACCAGTGGTCGGAGCGCGTGTTGCGCGCACTTGCCGCGCACTTGGGCGCGCACGCCGTGTTCCCCTTCCAGCGCCCCTATCTGCCGTTTCAACGCTGGGCGATGCGCGCCGAAGCCTGTCATGCCTCACCGCTGGGCTTGCTTATCCATCCGGACTACGGCCTGTGGCACGGCTATCGCGGCGCGCTGCTGTTTGCCGACGCGATCATACTGCCGCCGGCGGAGCGCCGCGCCAGCCCCTGCGCGAGCTGCCCGGAGCGGCCCTGCCTCAGCGCTTGTCCGGCAGCTGCGTTCGATGGCAGGTCCTACGACGTTCCGGCCTGCGCGCGCCACCTGGTCGCTAGACCGGAACCGACTTGCATGGACATCGGCTGCCTTGCGCGCCATGCCTGCCCGGTCGGCCGCGATTACCGCTATGCGCCGGCGCAGGCGCGCTTTCACATGCACGCTTTCCGGGAAAACCATCGCGGCGACGTGCAGGGATGAATTTTTCGGAGAATATAATCGCAGGGTCGCAGTGACCTGCCCCGGCCTGGCAAGCCGGTTCAAACTGCGCACTGGCGTGGTTCAATATTCTCGTTCGGAGTACCAGGGGCTGTTGACATTCAGCACCTGAGCGCAATCGCAGCGGCGTTGCGCCCTGCGATTCATGGCAAAATACCCTCCTATGAACGATATCACACAGCTGCAACTGCAGGTCGGGAAGGAAGTCGGTGTTTCGCCCTGGTTCCTCATCGCCCAGGATCGCATCGACCAATTCGCCAGTGCCACCGTCGATCCACAATGGATCCATATCGACCCGGAGCGGGCGAAGCGCGAATCGCCTTACGGCAGCACCATCGCGCACGGCTTTCTTACGCTGTCGCTGCTGTCGCATTTGCTGGAGAGCAGCGTCGACGTGAGCCGGATGAAAATGGGCGTCAACTACGGACTGAACCGGGTGCGCTTCACCGATGCCGTGCCGGCCGGTTCGCGCATCCGCGCGCGCTTCGTGCTGTCTAAATTTGAAGAGATCAAAGGCGGCAAGCAGCTCACCTGGAGCGTGACCGTGGAGCGCGAGGGCGCAGACAAGCCGGCCTGCATCGCCGAGTGGGTGACGCGGCAGTACGGCTAGCCGGGAGAAACATGCAGCCGCGCCATTACCAGCACTGGCCAAAAGGGGTCCCGTACACGCTGCCCGTGCCGCAGATGACGCTGTACCACAACCTCGATGTGGCGGCCGCGCGCTATCCCGAAAAAACTGCGCTTTCCTACTATGGCGGGCGGCTTGCCTATCGGGAACTGAAACAGCAGGCGGACGCGCTCGCCGGCTATCTGCAAACCCGGTGCGACCTGAAGAAGGGCGAGCGGGTGCTGTTGTATATGCAGAACAGCCCACAGTTCGTCATTGCCTACTATGCCCTGCTGCGCGCGGATGCGGTGGTGGTTCCGGTCAATCCGATGAACCTGACCGAGGAACTGCGGCACTACGTAGACGATGCGGGCACGCGCATCGCGCTGATCGGGCAGGAACTGCTGCCGCGCATCGCGCCGCTGCTTGCCGCGGGACCGCTCGCCTGGATCATTGTCGCCAGCTACGGCGAATACGCCGACCCGGCTTCCGAACTGGCGCAGCCGGATTTCCTGAAACTGCCGCCCCTGGAGACAGACCAGCCTGAAGTCGTGCGCTGGCGCGATGCCCTGAAGGCGGGGTGCGTACCGAGCGCGCATCTCGCGCAGCCCGACGATTTGTGCGCGATGCCTTATACCTCCGGCACCACCGGTAGGCCCAAGGGCTGCATGCACACGCATCGCACGCTCATGGCCAACGTCGTGCCCGCAGGCGTCTGGAACAGGGGCTCGGCCGAGGACGTGATCCTGTGCGTCGTGCCGTTCTTCCACATCACCGGCATGGTGCACTTGATGCACAGCGCCATTTATCTGGGTGCCGAGCTGGTGATCATGACGCGCTGGGACCGGGAACTGGCGCTGAAGCTGATCGCGCACCACCGGGTGACCGGATGGACCAACATCCCGACCATGGTGATCGACTTGTTTGCGAGCCCCAATTTCAAGGCCGACAGCCTGGCGAGCCTGCGCGGCATCGCCGGCGGCGGCGCGGCCATGCCCGAAGCGGTGGCGAAGAAACTGTACGACCTGACCGGCCTGGAGTTCTCCGAGGGCTACGGCCTGACCGAGACCTCCGGTGCCACGCACAATAACCACCCGGACCGCCCCAAGCGCCAATGCCTGGGCATTCCGTTCATCAATACCGAGGCGCTGGTGATCAATCCGGACTCGCTCGTGCCGCTGGGCGTGGGCGAGGTGGGCGAAATCGTCTCCTGCGGGCCGCAGATTTTCAAGGGATATTGGAACGACCCCAGGGCCACGGCCCAGGCCTTCATCGACATCGGCGGCAAGACCTATTTCCGCACCGGCGACCTGGGCCGTTACGACGAAGAGGGCTATTTCTTTTTTGTCGACCGCCTTAAGCGCATGATCAACGCTTCCGGCTTCAAAGTATCGCCGGCCGAGGTGGAGCTGTTTATGTATGCGCACCCGGACATCCAGGAGGTCTGCGTCATCGGAACCGGGGACGCGCACCGCGGCGAGACGGTGAAGGCGATGGTGGTGCTGAAGGCCGCGAGCAAGGGCAAGGCCAGTGCCGAAGGCATCATCGAATGGTGCAAGACGCACATGGCCGCGTACAAGTATCCGCGCATTATCGAATTTGTCGACAGCCTGCCCAAATCCGCCACCGGCAAGGTCATGTGGCGCGCCCTGCAGGAGCAGGAGTCGGTGAGGGCAAGGTCGAAAGTCTGATCCGCGGCAACAAGATCGTTCAGGTTGGCTTGCGTCCTTTGTGGTTTGATCGTCCTGGAGCTGAGTCATGGATATGAAAAACGCAGTCTGCATCGTCAGCGGTTCCGCCAGCGGCATCGGCGCGGCCAGCGCCACCATGCTCGCCGGCCGCGGCGCGCGCGTGGTGGTCAACTACAGCAAGAGCGAGGCGGCGGCGCGCGCGACGTTCGCGGCCTGCGAGGCGGCGGGCAGCGAGGCGCTGCTGGTGAAAGCGGATGTGTCGCTGGACGCAGATTGCCGTCGCCTGGCGCAGGCGGCGCTGGACAAGTGGGGCCGCATTGACGCCCTGGTGAACAATGCCGGCGCGACCAAGTTTGCCAATCATTCCGACCTGGAGGCGCTTAGCGCCGAGGATTTCCTGCGCATCTATTCGGTCAATGTCGTCGGCGCCTACCAGATGGTGCGCGCCTGCGCGCCGGCAATGAAAAAAAAGCGGCCATGGCGCCGTGGTCAACGTGTCCTCGATTGCAGGCAAGAACGGCATGGGCTCGAGCATCGCCTACGCCGCGTCCAAAGGGGCGCTCAACACCATGACCATGTCGCTGGCGCGCGTGCTCGGCCCGGAGATCCGCGTCAATGCGGTCTGTCCGGGCATGGTCGACACCAAGTGGCTGCGCGAAGGCTATGGTTCGCGCTATGCCGCGATCGAGGCGCGCTACCGGCAGGGCACGCCGCTGGGCCGCCCGGGCACGCCCGAGGACGTCGCCGCCGTGATCGTCTGGCTGATCGAGGGCGCGGACCTGATCACCGGCGACACCATCATGATCGACGGCGGCATGCACATGGGCCTGATTCCACCGAAGCTGTAGTAATGGACCGCCCGCGGCCGTGGGACCGCCCGCGCCCGTGGGACCGCCCGCGCGAAAAGCTTGCGCGGGCTGTTCAAAGGCTCGTACGCTGTGATGCGCGGCATTGCCGATTTCAAATACCGATGAGGCTTCGATGAAGATCAATAAGCTAGGTGAGAGTGATCTGCGTGTATCCGAAATCTGCCTCGGCACCATGACCTGGGGCGAGCAGAACAGCGAGCGCGATGCGCACCTGCAACTGGATTTCGCGCTCGATCACGGCATCAATTTCATCGACACGGCGGAGATGTATCCGGTGCCGCCGGGGCCGGGCACTTACGCGCGTACCGAGACCTGTCTGGGACCATGGCTGGCGCGCCAGCAGCGCGACAAGCTGGTGCTCGCGAGCAAGGTGGCCGGCCCGGGCCGGCGCGACTGGGTGCGCGGCGGGCGCACCGAACTCACGCGCGAGAATATCACCGGCGCGCTCAATGACAGCCTTGCGCGGCTGCGCACCGACTATCTCGACCTGTACCAGATACACTGGCCGGGACGCAATGTGCCGATGTTCGGCGTGACGCGTTTCGATCCTGCAAAAGAGGTGCCGGTGGTGCCCATTCTCGATCAGATCGAGACCATGGCCGCACTGATCAAGGCGGGCAAGATCCGCCACTATGGCATTTCGAACGAAACCACCTGGGGCGTATGCGAGTTCCTGCGCCTGGCGCGCGAGCATGGATTGCCGCCGCCGCTGAGCATCCAGAACTGCTACAGCCTAGTGAACCGCATGTTCGACGGCGAACTGGCCGAAGCGAGTTTCCGCGAGAAGCTGCCGCTGCTCGCCTACAGTCCGCTTGCGATGGGCATGCTCACCGGAAAATTTTCCGGCGGCGCGATGCCGCCGCGCTCGCGTCTGGGCCGCTACGCCGACTTCGGCGAGCGCTACAAGCGCGAGCTGGTGCGCGCGGCGGCCGAAGAATATTGCCTGTTCGCCAAGAGCCGCGGACTGCCTCCCACCGAAATGGCGCTGGCCTTCGTGCGCACGCGCTGGTTCGTCGCGTCGACCATCGTCGGCGCGACCGACCTGGCGCAGCTGAAGCAGAATATCGACAGTGTCAAAGTCGAACTCGATGCCGGGACGCTCGCCGGCATCGATGCCATCCACCGGCGCTATCCCAACCCCTCGGCATGATCGGCGTCGGCGCACCATGACCCGCACAGCAGAGCCCGCGCCTGGCTGCGCGCGCGCAGCGCGCGCGCTGCCGCTTGCGGGAATTCGCGTGATCGAGTTCGTGCACATGGTGATGGGCCCGGCCTGCGGCCTGGTGCTGGGCGATCTCGGTGCCGAGGTGATCAAGGTAGAGCCGCTCGCAGGCGACAGCACGCGCCGGCTGACCGGGACCGGCGCGGGCTTCTGGGCCACTTACAACCGCAACAAGAAAAGCCTGGCGCTGGACCTCAAATCGCCCGAAGGCAGGCTGATCGTGGAAAAGCTCCTCGCCGGTACGGACGTGGTAACGGAAAATTTCCGCCCCGGCACCCTGGACAAGCTCGGCCTGGGCTACGCAGACGTAAAAAGGCTGCGCCCGGAAATCATCTATTGCTCCTTGAAGGGTTTTCTTCCCGGCCCCTACGAGGGGCGCACGGCCCTGGACGAAGTGGTGCAGATGATGGGCGGGCTCGCCTACATGACCGGTCCCGAGGGCAGGCCCTTGCGCGCGGGCGCATCGGTGAACGACGTGATGGGCGGCATGTTCGGCGCCATCGCCATCCTCGCGGCACTGCATGAAAGAAACCGCACCGGGCGCGGCCAGTTGGTGCAAAGCGCGCTGTATGAGAACAATGTATTCCTGGTGGCGCAGCACATGCTGCAATACGCCGTCACCGGCAAGCCCGCCGCGCCGATGCCGAGTCGGCTGTCGGCCTGGGCGATCTACGACATATTCGACACCGCCGACGGCGGGCAGTTGTTCGTCGGCGTGGTGAGCGACACGCAATGGCGGGTGTTCTGCGAACAATTCGGCATGCCTGAATTCGCCGCCGACGCCACGCTTGCGACCAACAATCTGCGCGTGCATGCGCGCGAGCGCCTGCTGCCGCGGGTGCGCGCGCGTTTTGCGCAAATGCGCAAGGCGGAATTGATGCATGCCTGCGAGCGCGCCGGCCTGCCTTACGCGCCCATCGTCCAGCCGCAGGAGTTGTTCGACGACCCGCACCTGAACGCGTCGGGAGGTTTTGCCGAGATCACGCTGGCCGACGGCCGCAGCGCCAGGGTGCCCAAACTTCCGCTGGAAATGGACGGCCGCCGCTTCGGTACCGAACTCGACCTGCCTGTGCCGGGGAGCCACACGCGCGCGCTGCTCGCCGAACTCGGCTATTGCGCAGCCGACGTCGAGCGCCTGGCTGCCGCAGGCGTGATCGCCGCTCCCGGCTGAAGCGGGAATCCCACTCGTCCAACAAGGGCATAGGCGCGAAATTGTCAGTGCAAACCGCGGGGCTTGAAGCTTGCCGCTGCGGCCTCCATGTAGAATACATCCATGCCGGAACTTTCCGTTTTGCTCATCCTGGCCGCGCTCGTCTGGCTCTGGTTCGACAGCATGCGCGCGCGCGAGCGCGCGCTGGCGCTGGGCAAGCGCGCCTGCATGCGCGACGGGCTGATGTTCCTCGACGAAACGGTGGAGTGCGTCGCGCTTGGTGTCGCGCGCAAGGAAGACGGGCGCATCGCGCTGCGCCGCACCTATGGTTTTGAATTCAGCGATACCGGCAACAACCGTCGCAGCGGCAGCATCGTCATGCTCGGCGGCGAGGTGGAGTCGCTCAATACCGAGCCCTACCTTATCCAATGAGCACCTGGGTCGAAGGAACGGTGGTAGCGCAGAAGCGCTGGGCCGGGCTGCTTTATTCACTGCAGGTCGAAGCCGATATTGCGCCGTTCCAGGCGGGTCAGTTCACCAAGCTCGCGCTGGCGGTGGACGGCGAGATGGTGGGTCGGCCCTATTCCTTCGTCAACGCGCCTGCAGTGCGTCCGCACGAATTCCATTACGTCGTGCTGCCCGAACATCCGCTCACGCCGCGACTGTGCAAACTCGAAGCCGGCGACAGCGTCTATCTTGCGCCCAAGGCCTCCGGATTTCTCACCCTGGGCCAGGTGCAGGCCGGCGAACATTTGTGGCTGCTCGCCACCGGCACTGCGATCGGCCCCTTCCTGTCCATACTCGGGACCGCGGCGCCCTGGCAGCGATTCAAGCGCGTGGTGCTGGTGCATGCGGTGCGCCGCGCCGGGGACTTGAGCTACCAGGATCAGATCCAGTCCCTGCGGACAGGGCACGCGGGGCAATTCGTGTTTGTTCCGGTGGTGAGCGGAGAACCCAGCGATTTCGCGCTGGCCGGGCGCATCCCCAGGGCGATTGCAGACGGGCGGCTGGAAGCCAGAGCGGAAATCAAACTGGATGCGCAGTCCTCACGCGTGATGATTTGCGGTAATCCGGGGATGGTCGTGGACACCGAGCACGCGCTCGAACAGCGCGGGCTGAAGAAACACCGCCGGCGCGATCCGGGTCAGATCAGCGTGGAAAATTACTGGTAGTCGCGCGCCATGAATAGCCTGCGCAAATTCGTGTTGTTGCTGCTCACGGCGGCCGCGCTCTCCGGCTGCAGCGGCGCGCGCATCGCGTATAACAACGCCGATACCGCTCTGCGCTGGATGGCGGACGATTATTTCGCGCTCGAAGGTGCGCAACTGGAGGATTTCAAACTGCGCCTCGCCGGTTTCCACGCCTGGCACCGCAGCGAGGAACTGCCGCGCTATAGCGCGCAAATGGCCGGCGCCGCGGGAATGCTCGCCGACGGTTTGACGCGGCAGGAACTCTTGTGGGCCTGGGACAGCGTAATCGCGGCGTATCGCCGCCTGGCGACACAGGCCGCGCCGGATCTCGCGGCGGTGCTGGCCCGGCTAAGCCCGGCCCAGTTTCAGCGCCTGGAGCAGAAGTTCGCCGAATCGAATGCAGAATACGCAAACAAGCACCTGAGCGGCAGCGTAGCCGCGCAGCGCGCGCGCCGCGATAAACGTAATCTCGAGCTGATGCAGGAATGGTTCGGCGATCTTTCCGACACCCAGGAGGCGCAACTCCAGGCCGCGAGCGCCGCGTTGCCGCTGTTGTATGCTTTGCGCCTGGAGAATCGGCAGCGGCGCCAGCGCGAATTCCTCGCCCTGCTGAAATCCCAGCGCAGCGCAGCCGGACTTGAGCCCGGATTGCGCCGCTGGTTGAGCGACTGGGAGGGCGGTGTGTCGCCCGAATACCGGCGCCTGGGCGACTTGCACCGGGAGCAGTATATGCAGATGCTGCTGGAACTGGACCGCGGTCTCGCGCCGGCGCAGCGCGCCCATGCCGCGGCACGCCTCTTCGAATATGCGAACCTGTTCGCGGCGCTCGCAGGCGAGAGCAAGCTGGCGCGCCTGGCTACGGACTGAAGGCCGCGCGATGAGCCGCGACATTTTGCATTTTTCGCATGCCAACGGGTTTCCTGCCACGAGCTATCATAAATTCCTGGGCTATCTGGAAGCCGATTTTCGCGTCGGCAGCATCAACTGCATCGGTCACGATCCGACCTATCCCGTTACGGACGGCTGGCCGCATCTGGTGGCGCAGCTGATCGATCATCTGAGTACGCACTACCAAGCGCCGGTGGTCGGAATGGGGCATTCGCTGGGCGGCTATCTCACATTCATGGCGGCGGTGCAGCGCCCGGAGCTGTTCAAAGGCATCATCCTGCTCGATGCGCCGATCATCGGCCATATCAAGGGAACGGCGTTCGGTATTGCAAAACGCCTGGGCTTGGTCGATCGCATCACGCCAGCCCGCGCCACGCGCGAACGGCGGCGCGACTGGCCCTCGACAGAGGAAATGATCGCCCACTTCCACCGGCGCAAGATTTTCCGCAATTTCGACCCCGACTGCCTGCGCGATTATGCGACGCTGGCCACCGCGCAGGAGGGCGGCCGCGTGCGGCTGTTGTTCGACCCGGAAATCGAATATCAAATCTATCGCAGCGTGCCCCACGACCTCGTCTATTACTGCAAGCGTCTGAAGCTGCCGGCCGGCTTCATCGGCGGACGCCACTCGAACGTGGTGCGACAGGTGGGGTTGGCGAATACGCGCAGGCGTTTTCGCGTCAAGCGCATCGAGGGAGGGCATCTGTTCCCGTTCGAGCGTCCGCAGGCCGCCGCGGAAGCGGTGCGCCAGCTGGCGGCTGAACTGCTCGCCGTCTGAGGCGCCCGGCGCGAGGACGGTTTTCAGATCATGTCTTTGCGCTTGCGCTCGATCAGCTGTTCGAGCAGAAGGATGCTAACCCGCACGCTGTCCATATTGGGGTTCAGTTCGAGCGCGCGGCGAAAATATTCCAGGGAGCGCGCGTAGTCCTCGAGTTTCAGATAAATCTGGCCGTAACCGGCGAGCGCGCCGAAGTGGTACGGATTGCGTTTGATCACCTCGGTGCAATCGGCAAGCGATTTGCGGTATTCGCCGGCCATGAAATACAGCGTGGCGCGCTTGTTCCAGCCCTCCGCGAATTCCGGCTTGAGCCCGACTATGCGCGTGAACGTGGCGATGCCCGGTTGCAATTCTCCGCCGTTCATCTGTTCGACCCCCTTGCGGTAGAGCGCGTCGATCTGCGGGTCGTCCGAGCGTCCCCAGATCTGCCATAGCGCCTGTTCGGCATTGGCGCGCGTGGCGGCGTCGGCATCGCGCAGCGCGCGCAGCAGTTCCGCTGCATCCGCGATCACGCCGACTTCGCCCAGACGGCTGGCGGCCTGGTGGCGCAGCGGCACGTCGCCAGCGGACAGCGCGTGCAGCGCCTGCGCGCGGTCGAGCATCGGCTCTGACGCGGCGCCCACGCTGCCGCCGGGGATCAGCAGCCACAGCAGCGACGCCAGCAACACAGGGGCAGCCCATGCCTGCCTGCTTTGCGATTGCCTGGCGGTGCGCATGCGTGAATGTGTCCCTGGTCGCGAATGAAAGGATGGTACTTGCCCGGATACTGCCGTCTGTGGTCAGTCGCAGAGGCAACTTTCATGCTGCGGGAAACGACAAGGGCGGCTCGCGGCCGCCCTGGTCGTATCGAGCAGACGGGGTATTACTTCAGGTGTTTGCTGACCAGTTTGGTCATCTCGAACATCGACACCTGCTTCTGGCCCTTGAACACGTCCTTGAGCTTTTCGTCGGCGTTGATCATGCGGCGGTTCTTGGCATCCTGCAGTTTGTTCTTCTTGATATACGCCCAGATTTTCTTGGTCACTTCCGTGCGGGGCATCGGGCCCGCGCCGATTACCGCTGCGAGCGAAGCGCTCGGGGTCATCGGTTTCATGAACGCTGCGTTCGGTTTGCGCTTGACTTTTGCTTTTGCCGGTTTCTTGCTAGCGGTCTTCTTGCTTGCGGTTTTCTTGCTTGCCTTCTTCTTTGTGGCCATGAGTTTCCTCTCCTAATGTGATTGACGGCGACTGCGCTTGCTCTTGTCGGGAACACGCAGCGGCAGAATGAATCAGCCTGCGCAATTTGTCAATCGGTATCGTGCGGAATTTGCCTATGGGCGGCGCCTATTTTTCATGGTGCGTTCGCGCGCGGTCTTCTATAATCCGGCCTGCCCCACTGCCTGCGTCTGCGCCCTGCCTGATACCGTCCGGCAGGCGAAATGCACTGCCCTCCATGGAAAACGCCAAGAAGAATGTCGCTTTGCTCGCCGGCTGCCAGGCGATGTTGTTCACCAACAACGTCACCTTGATTTCCCTGGCGGCGCTGGCCGGATTCTCGCTCGCCGACAACAAGATGCTGTCCACACTGCCGGCCACGGCCTATGTCGTGGGCGCGGCGCTGACCACACTGCCGGCCTCGTTCTTCATGAAGCGCTATGGCCGGCAGACCGGTTTTCAGGTGGGCACTGCGATGGGGATCGTCGGTGCGGCGCTATGCTGCCTCGCCCTGTGGCTGCACAGTTTCTGGCTGCTGTGCGCCGGTGTGCTGGTGCTGGGGGTGTACAACGCATTCGGTCAGTATTACCGTTTCGCCGCCGCCGATGCGGCCAGCCACGATTTCAAGGCCAAGGCGATCTCGCTGGTGCTGACCGGCGGCCTGGTCGGCGGCATCATTGCACCGGGCTTGAGCAAGTACACCAGGGACATGTTCGCCGTGCCTTTCCTCGGCGCCTATGCCTCGCTGATCGTATTCTGCCTGATCACCATGGCGTTGCTCGCCTATATCCGCATTCCGCCGCCGAGCGTCGCCGAGCGCCACGAGCCGGTGCGCCCGCTCGCGCAGATCGCCGCCCAGCCCGCCTTCATCGTCGCGGTGACGGGCTCCGCGCTCGGTTACGGCGTAATGAGCCTGCTGATGACGGCGACGCCGCTGGCGATGGGCTTGTGCGGCCATCCCTACAGTTCGGCCGCGACGGTGATCCAGTGGCATGTGATCGGCATGTTCGCGCCTTCGTTTGTCACCGGTTCCCTGATCAAGCGCTTCGGCGTGCTCAGGATCATGCTCGCCGGCGTGGCGCTGGAGGCGCTGTGCGTGGGCATCGCCCTGTCCGGCGCGCAGGTGGTCAATTTCTGGTGGGCGCTGCTAATCCTCGGGGTAGGCTGGAATTTTCTCTATGTCGGCGGTACCACCCTGCTTACCGAGTGCTATCGCGTGTCGGAGAAGGCCAAGGCGCAAGGCACGCACGACTTTCTGGTGTTCCTCACCACCGCGAGCTCCTCGTTTTCTTCCGGCCTGCTGATGAATCGCAATGGCTGGGATATGCTCAACTACGCTGCCTTGCCGGTACTCGCCGTGATTGCGGCGGCGATTGCCTGGCTCGCGCTGCGGCGGCGCGCAGGCGTGGCAGCTTGAACCGGCGAACGCCGTTTTTGTGAAAGGGGTGCCATGCCAGTCGACCGGCAAATGCAGGCGGTGATCGAGCGCATCAACAACGCGGGTTTGCCGCCTTTCTACACGGTGAGCGCGCCCGAGGCGCGCCGGATGTACAAGGAGGCGCGCGCATTCCTGAGTCCGCCTGTCCCCGAAGTGGGAGCGGTGCGCGATCTCGCCGCGAGTGGTCCGGCAGGGCCGCTTGCGCTGCGTCTGTACCGCGGCCTGGGCGCGGCGGCGGACACGCCGCTGCCGGCGCTGGTGTATTTCCACGGCGGCGGCTGGACCATAGGTGATCTGGATACGCACGACATTGTCTGCCGCACGCTCGCCAACAACGCGCGCTGTGCGGTCGTCTCAGTCGATTACCGCATGGGGCCCGAACACAAATTCCCCGCGGCGGTGGAGGATAGCCTGGCCGCCACGCGCTGGATTGCCGCGCAGGCTGCAACACTGGGAATCGACGCTGCGCGCATCGCCGTGGGCGGGGACAGCGCCGGCGGCAATCTTGCCGCGGTGGTGGCCATCACCCTGCGCGACGCGGGCGGGCCGGCCCTCGCGTTCCAGGCGCTGGTCTACCCGGCGACGGACCAGGGCCTGGATTCGGCCTCGCACGCGAGCTTCGGCGAAGGCTATTTGCTCACGCGCAAGAACATGCTCTGGTTTCGCGACAACTACCTCCTGCCCGGTGACTACGACGACTGGCGCGCTTCCCCCATCCGTGCCGCGGATCTGGCGCGCCTGCCGCCGGCACACATCATCACTGCGGGCTACGATCCGCTGCTCGATGAAGGCCGCGCTTATTCCGACCGGCTGGTCGCCGCCGGCGTGCCGGTGCTGTACGAATGCTTCGAAGGCCTGGCCCACGGTTTTCTGACCATGGGCGGCGCGGTCGCCGCCGCCAACCATGCCTTGTATCGACTCGGTCAAAGCCTGTCGCAGGCGTTCCGGCAAGAGCAGGGCTGAAATGCCTGCCGCCCCCCGGGCGCGTTCCACGGCCCGTTCAAGTCGGAGCGGGGATGCATGTTGCTGGAAATCCACTATTACGATCCTGCCTGATTCCCCTCGGTCTGGGGATTTCGGAATTACAATGCTTCATGAACGTCCGTCCGCAATCCTGCTTTTGTACCGATTCGGGCAAGGCTGCGGGCGGGCGTTCCAGCCGGCGCCTGGCTGAAGCTGCGTCGGCCTGATGCGCGCGCTGCATCGCGTTTTCGATTATCTCGGGCAGCACGCCACGCTGTTTCTCGCCGGCGGCGTGCTCCTCGGCCTGCTCGTGCCGGCGCTTGCCGCGCTCGCCCGCCCGCTGCTGATCCCGGGATTGCTGATTCCGCTGGTGATCGCGCTGCTGCGGCTGGACTGGGACGCGCTCGCGGCCTACGCGCGCCGCCCCGGCCTGGTAATGCTGATCACCGTGGGTCTGTTGCTGCTCTCGCCCGTGCTGATGTGGCTAGCGCTGAAGGTTTTCAGCCTGCCACCCGCCCTGGTGCAGGGCCTGACCCTGATGGCCGCAGCCTCGCCGATCATCTCCGGCGCAGCGATCAGCCTGATTCTCGGCCTCGACGCGGCGCTGGCCGTGGTCGTCATCGTCATCACCACTGCGTTGATCCCGTTCTCGCTGCCGACGGTGGCGCTATGGCTGCTTGACCTCAAAATAGACATCGATCTCCCCACCTTCATGCTGCGCCTCGCGCTGATGGTGGGCGGCGCTTTTGCCGTGGCGCTGACACTGCGGCGCCTGGTTTCGCGGCGCACGCTGGAAGCCAATGCACGCATGCTCGACGGCGCCTCGGTGGCGACCATGGTGGTGTTCGCCCTCGCCATCATGGATGGCGTCACGGCGGTGGCCCTGTCGCGGCCCGGCTATGTGGTGCTGGTCACCCTCGCGGCCTTATGCGCCAATATCGCATTGCAGTGCGCAGGCACGCTGGCTGCGCCCGGGCTTGGCATGCGCTCGGCAATCACCGTCGGTTTCATGAACGGCAATCGCAACGTCGGCCTGGTACTGGTGGCACTCGCGGACAAGGCGGACTTCGACGTGATCGTGTTCTTCGCCATGGCACAGATACCGATGTACGTACTGCCTGCCGCGCTTGCGCCCGTCTACCGGCGCCTGCGTGCTGCGCGGCACGCCTGGTGGCACCCGGCGAAGGGTTAAGGTGGCGCGGTTGCGGACGCGCTTCTCAGGCAGGCAGATTGCCGTCAGCGCTCTTATCGTGGAAGGAGAAAGTTGTGTCATTTCGAATTGGCGCCGATATTGGAGGAACGTTCACCGACCTCGTGCTGGTCTCTGACGACGGCCAAACCTTCGAAGTCGGCAAGGTATTGACGACGCCGGACGCTCCGGAGGACGCTGTCCTCGCGGGTGTCGGCGAGATTCTGCAACGCTCGGAAAAGTCGCCGCAGGAGGTTCTTCACGTCGTGCACGGTACGACGCTCTTTACCAACGCGCTGATCGAACGCAAGGGCGCAAAAACGGCGCTCATTACAACGCGCGGTTTTCGCGATGCAATCGAAATCGCCCGGGAGCACCGCTATGACATGTACGATCTGCGCATGGAGCGATCCCCGCCGCTGGTACCGAGGCATCTGCGCGTTGAACTCGGCGAGCGCGTGCTTATCGACGGGACGGTACGGGCGCCGCTGGACGACGAGGAAGTGCTGGCGCTTTCCCGCAAGCTGAGACAAGGCGGGGTCGAGGCAGTCGCGGTCTGCCTGATCCACTCCTATCTGCACCCGCAACACGAGCGACGTGTCGGGAAAATTCTGCGCGAGCAACTGCCTGAGATGGCGATTACGCTGTCTTCGGATCTTGTGCCGGAGATTCGCGAGTATGAGCGCACATCGACTACGCTGGCAAACGTCTACATCAAGAAGATCGCGCAACGCTATCTGGGCTCGCTGCGCGAGCGGCTCCGCAGTGAATGCGGTCTTGGCAACTCGCTGTTCATCATGCAGTCCAACGGCGGGGTATGCGAGGTTGAGACCGCTCAGGATTACCCGATTCGAGTGGTTGAATCCGGTCCGGCAGCAGGCGCGATCGCCGCGGCCTATTACGGCAAGCTGCTTGGCTTGAAAGACCTGCTGTCGTTCGACATGGGCGGGACCACCGCGAAAGCCTGCGTAATCGCCGACGGGGAACCCTTGGTTGCCCCGGAATTCGAGCTTGATCGCCGCTACCAATTCAGAAAGGGCAGCGGCGTGCCGATCAAGGTACCGGTAATCGAAATGATAGAGATCGGAACCGGAGGCGGCTCGATCGCATCGGTCGATTCCATGCGCCGCCTGCGGGTCGGTCCCCGCAGCGCGGGCGCCATGCCGGGCCCGAGTTGCTATCGCCTCGGCGGGACCAGTCCCTGCGTGACCGACGCCGATCTTTTGCTCGGCTATCTCGACCCCGATTTTTTTCTCGGCGGCAAGATGAAACTCGACCGTGAAGCGGCAAAGGATGCCGTCTCGGAGAAAATCGGTTTGCCCTTGAATCTCACAACTGTGGAGGCGGCCTGGGGCATACACCAGCTTGCCAATGAAAGCATGGCATCGGCGGCGCGTATCCACGCGATCGAACGAGGCAAGGACGTCGCGAAATTCCCATTGTTTGCGTTCGGCGGCGCGGGGCCGGTTCATGCGTTCGGCGTCGCGCGGATTCTGCGCAGCCCGCGCGTGGTTTATCCACTGGGCGCAGGCGTCATGTCCGCTATCGGTCTCCTGACGGCGCCCCTCGCGTTCGATTTTGTGCGCAGCATGCCCGGGACGCTGCGCGGCCTGGATTGGCTTGCGGTACATAAGCTCGTCGCCGAAATGGAACAGGAAGGGCGTGCCGTGCTGGGCCGGACGATACCGGTGAGCGACATTCGCTTTCGCCGTTTTGCCGACATGCGTTACCGCAAGCAGGGTTACGAAATCCGGGTGGCCGTTCCCGACGGAGAAATCGGAGGCGCGCAGGAGGCGGAAATCCGCCGCAATTTCGAAGACGCCTATACCAGGCTCTACGGCCATACCATGCCCGGGACAGACATCGATATCGTGTCCTGGCGCCTGGTGGCGACGGGACCGGCGCCGAGTTTCACTCTGCCGAAGGGCGACGCGACGCAAAAGGGGGGCGCGGTCGTCAAGAGTCGGCGCGGGATCTACGTTCCTGAAGCAAAGCAATTCGCGAGCGTTCCGGTTTTCGACCGCTATACTCTGAACCCGGGCGAGCAATTCGAAGGGCCTGCCGTATTCGAGGAACGGGAGTCTACGGTCGTTATCAACGGCTCTGCCCGCATCCATGTCGACGAGTGGGGTAATCTGCTCGTCTCTCTCGCGACCCAAGACTGAGGACCGGGCAATGAGCATAGACCAGATAAGCCTGGACATTCTTTGGAGCCGGCTGATCGCCACGGTGAACGAACAGGCTGCCGCGCTGATGCGATCCTCATTCACTTCCATCGTGCGCGAAGCGGGCGATCTGTCGGCGGGCGTATTCGATCGGCGCGGACGCATGATCGCCCAGGCGGTCACCGGCACGCCGGGTCACATCAACTCGATGGCGACCGGCATGACGCATTTTCTGCAGCGTTTTCCGGTGGAAAGTCTCTCGCCGGGCGACATCCTCATCACCAATGACCCGTGGAAGACCGCGTCGCAGCTCAACGACATCACCATCGTGACGCCCGTGTTCAAGAACGGGCGGGTGGTAGCGCTATTCGCGAATTGCTGCCACGCGCTGGACATCGGCGGGCGCGGCCTTTCTGCCGATTCGCGCTCGGTATTCGAGGAGGGACTTTTCATTCCGATGATGAAACTGCGCGACAAAGGCTACGAGGTGTCGGCGCTGCTTGAGCTACTCGCGGCCAACGTGCGCACGCCGGACGAGGTCCTGGGCGATATTCATTCTCAGATCATAGGCAACGATGTGGGTGCGCGGCAACTGCTGTTGTTTCTGGACGAATTCCACCTGGACGATATTGAAAGCGTGGCCGACGAGATTATCAACCGGTCCGAAACGGCGATGCGTGCGCGGATTCGCGATTTGCCCGACGGCGAATATGCCCATGTCCTGACCATAGACGGATTCGAGTCGCCGATCGAGATTCATGCAAAAATAATCGTGAAAGGCGACGCGCTGCTGGTCGACTTTGCCGGGTCGTCAGACGCAGTGCCGCTGGGCATCAACGTCGCATTGAACTATACGCGGGCATATACGACCTACGGGATTAAATGCGCCATTGCCGCCGACATTCCGAACAACGAGGGAAGCTTTCGGCCGGTGCAGGTTATCGCGCCGGAGGGCGGCATCCTGAACGCTCGCCGGCCGGCCGCGGTCGGAGGGCGGCACCTGGTCGGACACTTCCTGCCTGCCGCCGTCATGAGTGCGTTGGCGAAAGCCCTGCCGGACAGCGTCATGGCGCCGGGCTCGGATGGTTTATGGGATACGCATATTTCCGGAGAGGAACGCCGCACCGGCGCGCATTTTTCTTTCACCTGGTTTTCCTCAGGCGGCACTGGCGCATTGAGCGACAAGGATGGGCTTTCGGCGACGGCCTATCCGAGCGGCATCGCGGGTGTGCCCGTCGAAATCATTGAGGCGCTCGCCCCGCTGTTTATACGGCGGCGGGAACTGCGCTGCGATTCCGGCGGGCCAGGCTGTTTTCGGGGCGGCTTGGGGCAGGTGATGGAAATCGAAGTTCTCACCGATAAACCGTATCTGTTTTCGGGCCTTTACGAACGAACACGATACGCCGCGCCCGGGCTCCAGGGCGGCATGCCGGGGGCGGTCGGCGTTATTTCGACCAACAACGGCACCATGCTCAAGCCCAAGCTGAGCGCGCTGGTTTCCGCGGACACCATCGTGAAACTGGAAATGCCGGGCGGGGGCGGATTCGGCGATCCTCTGGACCGCGACCCGGAGCGCGTTCTGGACGATGTGCGCGCCGGATTTGTGTCTGCCGCTGCCGCCAGGGACGACTACGCTGTCGTGGTCGATGTTGAAGCAATGCGCGTCGACCGGGAACAGACCGATCGTCTGCGCGGCGGGCGTCGCGCGCGGCGGCCCGACAATCACTATAGGGGCACCAAAGCATGAATGAATCAATCGAAGCGCTGTTGCAACACGATCGCCAATATTTTCTGCACCCGTCCACCCATGCCCATGACCATGCGGCAGGCGCACTGCCCGGCCGTATCATCACCGGCGCCGAAGGCATTCGGGTCACCGACCATCGCGGCCAGACATTCATCGATGCGTTTGCCGGGCTGTATTGCGTCAATATCGGCTATGGCCGCACCGAGGTGGCCGAGGCCATGTACGCGCAGGCCAAGCGCCTGGCCTATTACCACACCTATGCAGGGCACTCGACCGAGACCATCATCGAGCTGTCGCGCCGCATCATCGAATGGGCTCCGCCCGGCATGAAAAAAGTCTACTACGGCCTGTCGGGTTCGGATGCGAACGAAACCCAGATCAAGCTGGTCTGGTACTACAACAACGTTCTGGGCCGGCCCAATAAGAAGAAAATCATTTCGCGCGACCGCGGCTATCACGGTTCCGGAATCGTGACCGGCAGCCTGACCGGTTTGCCCGGGTTTCACCAGTGTTTCGATCTGCCGATCGAGCGCGTGAAACACACGATTTGTCCGCATTGGTACCGCCAGGCTGCGCCGGGAATGGATGCGGCGGCGTTCGCGCAATATTGCGCCGACAAGCTGGAGCAGATGATTGTTGCGGAAGGCCCGGACAGCGTTGCCGCCTTCATCGGCGAACCGGTGCTGGGCACCGGCGGCATCGTGCCGCCGCCCGAGGGCTATTGGCAGGCGATCCAGGCGGTATTGAAAAAATACGACATCCTGTTGATCGCGGACGAGGTGGTGTGCGCTTTCGGCCGCCTGGGTTCGCCCATGGGCAGCCAGCACTACGGCATCACACCGGATCTGATCACCATCGCCAAGGGTTTAACCAGCGCTTATGCACCGCTTTCCGGCGTGATCGTCGGCGAACGCGTGTGGGAGGTCATCGACCGTGGTTCGCGTGAGCTGGGCGCTATGGGACACGGCTGGACCTATTCCGGGCATCCGGTTTGCGCGGCCGCGGCGATGGCCAACCTCGACATACTCGAGCGCGAAAATATTACTGCCAATGCGGCCGAGGTCGGCGCCTATATGCAGCAGCAGCTGCACGCCGTCTTCGACAACCATCCCCTGGTGGGGGAGGTGCGCGGCGTCGGCATGCTGGCAGGGCTGGAATTCATGGCCAGACCGGCCGAGCGCGTGGCCTTCGATGCAGCGCTGAAAGTCGGCCCCAGGGTTTCTGCGGCAGCCCTGGAGCGCGGCATGATTGCGCGCGCCATGCCGAACGGCGACATTCTCGGCTTTGCGCCCCCGCTGGTGGCGACGCGCGCAGACATCGACGAAATCGTGCGCATCACCAAAGCTGCCGTCGACGCAGTGGCAAACGAGGTGCTCTAGCGGTCTTGCCTTTCCATAACCATGTTTTGGTGCGGATACGCTTTTCATTCGCGCCAAAAACATGGTTGGCGCGCGTCCCCCGGGAGGACTTTCCCCTCAAGGGGGATCGAGAACTTCGCGGCGGAGCGCGCAATGGCCGCCAGGCCAGTATCGATCGACCTGGGACGACACATCGGGCTATGGCGATTTAACTTGCGCGGACGGCGTCCCGTCCGCGCGGATCGCCGATTGTGCGCGGATGAAAAGCATATCCGCACGCAATCGGCGATCTTGGATAAAAACAACCCCAAGGCGTAGTTGCTTTTATCCATAACCATGTTTTTGGTACGGATGCGCTTTTCATCCGTACCAAAAACATGGTTGGCGCGCGCAGCGCGCAATGGCCGCTCTTGGCATGCGCCGGAATTTAAGACGCCGTAAATAGCAGCCCTATGCTTCGTCAGCGTCGGGATTATCGACCGGCTTCGCTGCATACTTCGCCGCGAGCCGGGAAGCGGACACGCGCGCGGCGATTTTCGGCGTAGCCGTTTTCACATCGGCGTTCTGCGCGCGGTGCCGCAGCGCGTGATCCGCGAGCACCAGCGCCAGCATCGCCTCTGCAATCGGCGTGGCGCGTATGCCGACGCAGGGGTCGTGGCGGCCGTGGGTTTCCACCGTCACCGCTTCGCCGTTCTTGTTGATCGAGCGTCGCGCGAGGCGGATGCTGGAAGTGGGCTTGATGGCGAGGTTCACCACCAAGTCTTGCCCGGTGGAAATGCCGCCCAGGATGCCGCCGGCGTTGTTGGAGAGGAAGCCGTCGGGCGTGAGCTCATCCGAATGCTCGCTGCCCTTTTGCTCGACCGAGGCGAAGCC
>CAKKSJ010000431.1 GCA_919902965.1 Burkholderiales bacterium | reverse complement strand
GGTGCCGCCGCCGATGTCCACCACCATCGAGCCGGTCGCTTCGGCCACCGGAAGATCGGCGCCGATCGCCGCGGCCATCGGTTCCTCGATCAGGAATACTTGCGACGCCCCTGCGCCGATCGCAGACTCGCGGATCGCGCGGCGCTCGACCTGGGTCGAGCCGCAGGGCACGCAAATGATAATGCGTGGGCTGGGCAGGAGCAGGCGCGAAACGTGCACCTTCTTGATGAACAGTTTCAGCATTTGCTCGGTTACGGTGAAGTCCGCGATCACGCCGTCTTTCATCGGCCGGATGGCGACGATGTTGCCGGGGGTCTTGCCCAGCATCTGCTTGGCTTCCATGCCCACGGCCTGAATCGTCTTCTTGCCGCTCGGGCCGCCTTCCTGGCGGATGGCGACGACCGACGGTTCGTCAAGCACGATGCCCTTGCCGCGCACATAGATCAGCGTGTTGGCGGTGCCCAGGTCTATGGCCAGATCGTCGGAGAAATAACCGCGTAAAAATCCAAACATCAGCTAGTGTTCCAATTCGAAGGAGGCTGGTAAATACGTTATAATACCGCACTTTAACGCACCATTTAAGCGCAAATTCCATGTCCTTGTCTTTGCCCGAGGTTAAACAGGTCGCCTGGCTGGCGCGCATCGAAATTACTGATGCCGAAGCGGACGCCGCCCGCGGTCCGCTAAACGACATTTTCAAGCTGATCGAGCAGATGCAGTCGGTCGACACCGAGGGCGTTGCACCGATGGCGCACGGCCAGGACGTGGTGCAGCGCCTGCGCGAGGACCGCGTCACCGAAACCGACCGGCATGTGCTCTACCAGGGGATCGCGCCACAGGTGGAGGACGGGCTGTACCTGGTGCCAAAAGTGATCGAATAAGACCCGGGACGCCCGACTCGAACTGCACGCGCAGCGGGTCGCGCGCCCTGCGCAAAAATGTTCAACGCCACCCTAAAACAGTTGTCCGCCCTGCTCGCGCAGAAGAAACTCTCCAGCGCCGAGTTGACGCAGTCCTATTTGGACCGCGTGGCGCGGCTCAACCCCGGGTTGAACGCTTTTCTGAGCATCGATGCCGGCAAGAGCCTGGCGCAGGCGCGCGCCGCCGACGCGCAGATCGCCGCCGGCAAGGCGCAGGCGCTTACCGGTATTCCGGTGGCGCACAAGGATATATTCTGCGCCGAGGGCTGGCTCACCACCTGCGGCTCGAAAATGCTCGCCAACTTCGTCAGCCCCTATGACGCGCATGTGGTGGAACAGCTCAACGCTGCCGGGGCGGTGATCCTGGGCAAGACCAACATGGACGAGTTCGCCATGGGTTCGTCCAGCGAAACCGGTTTCTTCGGCCCGGTGAAAAACCCCTGGGACCGGACCCGGGTTGCGGGCGGCTCCAGCGGCGGATCGGCCGCGGCGGTGGCCGCGCGCATCGCGCCGGCGGCGATCGGGACCGATACCGGCGGATCGATACGCCAGCCTGCGGCGCTCACCGGTATCTGCGGCTTGAAGCCCACTTACGGCGTGGTTTCGCGCTACGGCATGATCGCCTTTGCCTCCAGCCTGGACCAGGGCGGGCCGATGGGGAAAAGTGCCGAAGACCTCGCGCTGATGCTGAACGTGATGGCGGGATTCGACGCGCGCGACTCGACCAGCCTCGAGCGGCCGGCTGAGGACTATACGCGCCTGCTCGATGCGCCCCTCACGGGGGATCGCGCCAAGCCGCTCAGCGGGCTGCGCATCGGCGTGCCGAAGGAGTACTTCGGCGCGGGTCTGGACGGCGACGTCGGCGCGGCGGTGGAAGCCGCGCTGGCGCAGTTCGAAAAACTGGGCGCAAGGCGCATCCCCGTCAGCCTGCCCAATTCCGCATTGTCGGTGCCCGCCTACTACGTGATCGCGCCGGCCGAGGCATCAAGCAATCTGTCGCGTTTCGACGGCGTGCGCTATGGTTATCGCGCGGCCGAATACAGCGACCTCGCCGACATGTACCGCAAGACCCGCGCGCAGGGCTTCGGTGCCGAAGTCAGACGGCGCATCCTCATCGGCACCTATGTGCTGTCGCACGGCTATTACGACGCCTACTATCTCAAGGCGCAAAAAATCCGCCGCCTGATTGCGCAGGATTTCGCCCAGGCATTCAAACAATGCGACCTGATACTGGGGCCGACCACGCCCAGCGTGGCGTTCGCGCTCGGTGCCAAGACAGCGGATCCGGTGCAGATGTACCTCATCGACATCTACACCGTGGCGGCGAACCTCGCCGGCCTGCCGGCGATGTCGATTCCCTGCGGCTTCGGCGCAGGCGGCATGCCGGTGGGGCTGCAGCTGGCCGGCGACTATTTCGCCGAGGCGCGCATGCTGCAGGCCGCGCACCAATATCAGCTTGCCACCGACTGGCATCTGCGCCAGCCGGCGGGGGTGGAGTAGGCGATGGACTGGGAAACAGTAATCGGGATAGAGACCCACGCGCAGCTGTCCACGGTTTCGAAAATCTTTTCCGGCGCGCCCACGCAGTTCGGCGCCGCGCCCAACGTGCAGGCCTGCGCGGTGGACATCGCACTGCCCGGGGTGCTGCCTGTGCTGAACAAGGGCGCAGTGGAAAGAGCGGTACGCTTCGGCCTCGCCGTCGGCGCCGATATCAACCGGCGCTCGGTATTCGCACGCAAGAATTATTTCTATCCGGACCTGCCCAAGGGCTACCAGATCAGCCAGTACGAACTGCCGGTAGTGCTGGGCGGATCGCTGTCGATGCTGGTCGGCGAGGGCGAAAGAATCGTGCGTATCACGCGCGCGCACCTGGAAGAGGATGCGGGCAAATCCCTGCATGAGGACTTTCATGGCATGAGCGGCATCGACCTCAATCGCGCCGGCACGCCGCTCCTGGAAATCGTGACCGAACCCGACATGAGGAGCGCGGAGGAAGCCGTGGCCTATGCCAGGGCCCTGCACGCGCTGGTGCGCTGGATCGGCATCTGCGACGGCAACATGCAGGAAGGCTCGTTCCGCTGCGACGCGAACGTTTCTGTGCGGCCGAAAGGCGCCGAGGCGCTCGGCACGCGCTGCGAGATCAAGAACCTCAATTCGTTCCGCTTTATGGAAGAAGCCATCAATTACGAGGTGCGCCGCCAGATCGAATTGCTCGAAGACGGCGGCCGGGTGACACAGGAAACGCGGCTTTACGATCCGGACAAGAAACAAACGCGCTCGATGCGCTCGAAGGAAGACGCCCACGACTACCGCTATTTTCCCGATCCGGACCTGTTGCCCCTGGCCATCAGCGATGAAACCGTCGAACAAATTCGCTCCGAGCTGCCGGAATTGCCAGCGGCGAAGCGCGCGCGCTACATGCGCGACTATCAGCTTTCGGCCTACGACGCCGGTGTACTGACTTCCTCGCGGGAAGTGGCCGATTATTACGAAGACCTGGTCGGTGCGCTGGGGGGAGGCTATAAACTCGGCGCGAGCTGGATCACGGGCGAACTATTTGGCGCGCTCAAGCGCGCCGGACTCGAGGTCGCCCAGTCGCCGCTGGCCAGCAGGCAACTCGCCGGCCTGTTGCGGCAAATCCAGGACCAGGTCATTTCCGGAAAAACCGCCAAGGACGTGTTCGAAGCCATGTGGAACGGCGAGGGCGACGCTGCGGCCATCATCGCCGCCAAAGGCCTCAATCAGATCTCCGACGCCGGTGAGCTGGAGCAGGTGATAGACGGCGTGCTTGCCGCCAATCCGAAATCGGTCGAGGAATACCGGGCGGGCAAGGAGAAGGCCTTCAACGCGCTCGTCGGCCAGGCGATGAAGGCGACCAGAGGCAAAGGCAATCCGGCCCAGATCAACGAGATACTGAAAAAGAAACTGCAGAGTTAGAGCTCATTACAAAATGAGGGGATATATCCCCTCATGCTCCCCTAAGTCAGGGGCCATTTCGGTAATTCTGAAATGGCCTCTTATCTATTACTGCCGCGACGCGGTTCCGCTTTTCCGACGCGTGAGCTCTAGATAACGTTTCTTGTCCAGATCGTACTTGGCGTTGATTTCGTCGAGTTCCTTCTTGCGCCCCGCCAGTGCGTTCTTCTGCGCATTGAGGTCGATCTCGTTGTTCTTGATGTCGTCCTGCAGCTTCTTCGGCATGGGCTTCTTCGCATAGAATTCCTTCTCGGTATTCAGAGCCTTGGCGCGTTTATGCGCGTTCGCAATGCGCGTCTCGATTTCCTTGGTTGCCTGTTCGGCCTGTTTCAGCGCGCGCTGCCGGCTGTCCTCAATGTCTTTTTCGCTCGAGTAGGTGGTCAGCAGCGCCTGGTTCTTGCGTTTTTCCTCCCTGGCCAGTACCTCTTCCTCTTGCTTGCGCTTCTCCTCAGCCTCGCGCGCGGCAATCTGCTCAGGCGTGAGCATGCCCTCGCGCCTGTTTACTACGCTTCCCTGCTTGGATAATTCCTCTATGGGCTTGCCCAGGCATTCGGGCGGCGGTGTCTGGGTGTAATAGGTATTGCCCTTGCTGTCCTTGCACTTTATCAGGCGCGCCTGCGCGGACGCGGGAGCGGCCGCGAACAAGACGAGAATTGTGAAAACGAAAATCTGCAGCTTAAGCATGAGTGTCTGCTCCGTAGAGTTGGCGATAGTGTTCGATTTCGATCAGCGCCTGCGCCAGGTCGGGTTTCGCTTCGAGAAATTTCACCAGGTCGTCGAGGTCGGCGATGGCGATCACCGGCAGACCGAAATTCTCGCGCACTTCCTGCACTGCCGAGCGCGCGCCGGCGCCGCGCTCGAGCCGGTCCAGCGCAATGACCACGCCGCAGGCGCTCGCGCCCCCGGCTTCAATCAGCTGGACCGATTCGCGCACCGAAATGCCCGCGGAAATCACGTCGTCGACGATCAACACCCGTCCGGCGAGCGGCGCGCCTATGGTTCGCCCGCCCTCGCCGTGGTCCTTTGCCTCCTTGCGGTTGAAGCTGTAGGCGACGTTATGTCCGGCCTGGGCCAGTGCGATGGCCACGCTTGCTACCAGTGGTATGCCTTTGTAAGCGGGACCGAACAGCATGTCGAAAGGCCGGTCCGCGGCGAGGATGGCTTTCGCGTAGAATTGGCCGAGACGACCGAGCTTCGCACCGTCATTGAACAAGCCGGCATCAAAAAAATACGGCGACATGCGTCCGGCCTTGGTCTTGAACTGGCCGAAACGCAGCACGCCGCTATCGATGCAGAAGGAGATGAATTCTTTGCGAAAATCCGTCATTTGCCGATCCTGGTGCGCGCAGCTCGGCGCCTGATACCCAGTCATGTTACGCATTATCACGCTTAACCTCAACGGCATACGCTCGGCGGTCAGCAAAGGTCTGCTCGACTGGCTTGCTGCACAGAACGCGGATGTGGTCTGCATGCAGGAAGTGAAGGCGCAACTGGCCGACCTTGCGCCAGCAATTCTCAATCCCGCACCCTATTCCGGTCATTTCAGCTGCGCTGAAAAAAAGGGCTATAGCGGCGTTGGCCTCTATTGCCGCAGGGCGCCGGACAAAACCATCAGCGGCTTTGGTTCCAGGGAATTTGACAATGAAGGCCGCTATCTGCGCGCCGACTTCGGCAATCTCAGCGTGATCTCGGTCTATCTGCCCTCGGGCTCGAGTTCGGACGAACGCCAGCAGGCGAAGTTCCGCTTCCTGCGCGAATTCATGCCGCATCTTGCCGGACTGAAAGCGAGCGGCCGCGAAGTCCTGATCTGCGGCGATTGGAATATCGCGCACAAGGAAATCGATCTGAAGAACTGGCGCAGCAACCAGAAGAATTCCGGCTTCCTGCCAGAAGAGCGCGCCTGGCTGGGCGAGGTGTTCGACCAGTGTGGCTGGGTCGACGTGTTCCGGCGCCTCAATCAGCAGCCGGAACAATACACCTGGTGGTCGAACCGCGGCCAGGCCTGGGCCAAGAACGTGGGCTGGCGCATCGACTATCAAATTGCCACGCCGGGAATCGCGGCGCGCGCCAAGGCCGAGGCGATCTACAAGGTGCAGCGCTTCAGCGACCACGCGCCGCTGACGATCGATTACGATTGGAAACCGTAGGGCCGGCGTCCGTTGTCGGATTCTGGTACTGAGCGCAACTCGGCCACTGACCGCCGATATTCTTACGCGGTGCTGCTGCCCGGCGGCAAATCCTTGCGCAGCTTGTTCTGCCGGCGCCGGTCCAGCCACCAGGCGAGCGCCGGCAGCACGACAAACGAACCGGGCATCACCATCACCGCGAGATAGGGGCTGACCATGGACAGGCGGCGCAGGTGGTTGACGATCTGGCGCTTGTCCTCGGGAGACCATTTCTGCCGGTTGCGCGGCTTCATCAGCAGCGGCATCAAGCCGGTTATCTGCACGACTTCACCGAGGACATATTTTCGCTCCCGATCCATTATATCCATCACGGACCGGACAATGACGGGCCTGCGCATGCGCTAAACCACTGCCTTTTGTTTGAGCCAGCGATAGCCCTGCCACAGGGCGAACGCGCGTTGCGCCCATTTGATCGCGCTGCGCGGGCGCAACAGCGCCAGCACGAGCGCGGCGCCGGCCACGAGGGGCGGGCGCGCGATGACAAAACGGACGGCCTCGATGCAGCTGTCGACGAAGCCCAGCGGCTGCTCCCATAGCCGCAGCGTCTGCGCCACGTCGGCGCGTTCGCGCGCGGCGCGCTCGAGCAGGCGCGTGCGCTTGGCTTCGATTGCGGCGAGGCGTTGGTTCATATTCAGGGTTCGCGCAGCATGGCGCCGTCCTTGGCCAACTCGCCGCGCGTAATCAGGAAAGGCTTGGGCCGCGACTTCACGCGTGCGCGCAGGTTCCAGCCCAGCGCGCCGGCCATGACCATGAACGCCAGAGCGAGCAGCCCGACAGTGAGCAGGCGGTGCGTGTCCCAGAAATAAACCAGCACGAAAGCGACGCACAGCACCATGGCCATGCTCAGGCAGATCGCCGCGCCCAGGGCGATGAGCAGGAGTTGTTCCAGCCGCAGCCGCTCTTCCTCGAGTTCGGTGGCGAAGATTTCAAGGCGTGTACCCGCCGCGCCGAGCAGGGTGTGCGCCAGATGCTTGATCGAGTGCAGAAGGCCGCCGCGCGCGGCGGCGCCTTCCCTTACCGCCATGACTAGCGGCGGCTGATCAACATGCCGATGACCAGCCCGATGGCGCCGGCGATGCCGACCGCGCCCCAGGGATGATCGTGTACATAGTCGTCGGTGGCGCGCGCCGCAGCCTTGGTTTTGTCGACCATGACTTCTTCGGCCCGGGCCAGCTTGTCCTTGGCGACGCGCAGGCTTTCCTGGATGCGTTCACGCGCGACCACCGCTTTTTCTCCCACTTGGCCGGCGGTTGCGCGCAGCAATTCCTCCGCGTCTGCGATAACGATGCGCATGTCGGATGCGAGCTTTTCCCGGGATATTTCAATATTGCTGTTCATGATGTATTGCCTCTCTGGCTGGAATTTTCCGCTCTCGCCAAAACGCTGGCCAAAACGCTGGCGGAAGACCTCAAGCCTACCGGCTTTCTCTCGTTAAATCAACCTTTTCTGGCCATAACGCAGGTAGAATCGGCGGCATGTCTTCGCCCTATCTGGAGATCCTGCGCAGCCCGCGCATCGCCGCCGTTCTGCTGCTCGGATTTTCCTCCGGACTGCCGCTGGCGCTGACCGGGGGCACGCTGCAAGCCTGGCTCACCGTGTCCGGCACGGACATCATGACCATCGCCTGGTTTTCATGGATAGGCATCCCTTATCTGCTCAAGTTTCTCTGGTCACCCTTGATGGACCGCTATGTGCCGCCGTTTCTCGGCCGCCGCCGCGGCTGGATGCTGCTCACCCAGTTGGCCCTGGTCGCGGGCATTGCCGGCATGGCGGTTTCGTCGCCGAACGCGAATCTGTGGCTGCTCGGCTGCCTGGCCCTGTGGGTGGCGTTTGCGTCGGCGTCGCAGGACATCGTCATCGACGCCTACCGCACCGACTTGCTGCCGGCGAAGGAACGCGGCATGGGTGCCGCGGTGAGCGTGCTCGGCTACCGCATTGCGATGCTGGCCTCGGGCGGGCTCGCGCTGATCCTTGCCGACCAGATCGGCTGGCGGCAGACGTTTTTTGTCATGGCTGCGTTGATGGGCGTCGGCTTGATGACCAGTTTCGCCGCACCCGAGCCCGCGCTGCGCGGAACGCCGCCGCGCAGCTTGCGCGCTGCGGTGGTCGAACCGCTGCGCGACCTCATGTCGCGGTCCGGCGCGCTGCAACTGCTCGCCCTGATCGCCTTGTACAAATTCGGCGACGCCCTTGCCGGCACGCTGACCACCGCATTTCTGATTCGCGGCGTCGGCTTCTCGCTCACCGATGTCGGTACCATCAATAAAGCCCTGGGACTGGTTTCGCTGCTGGTTGGCGGCCTGCTCGGCGGGCTGCTGCTGGTGCGCATGAGCCTGGTTCGCGCGCTGCTATTGTTCGGCGCGCTGCAGGCGATCTCCAACCTGTCGTTTGCGCTGCTCGCCTTGGCCGGCAAGAGCTACCCATTGCTGGTGTTCGCGGTCGGTTTCGAAAACCTCGCCAGCGGCATGGGCACCGCGGCCTTTGTCGCGTTTGCCATGGCCCTGTGCAACCACAACTTCAGCGCCACGCAATACGCGCTGCTGTCGGCAATCGCCTCACTCGGACGCATCCTGTTCGGACCGGTCACCGGCGGACTGGTCGAGGCCTGGGGATGGGCCTTTTTCTTCGTCATCACCTTTATCGCCGCGCTCCCCGGGCTGTGGCTGGTGTGGCGCATGCGTGAGCAGATCGCCGCGGTGGAGCAGGCGCAGCCGCAAACAGCTTGAACCGACGCCCCGTTTATTGCTTTTATTCATAACCGCTTTTTCGGTGCGGATGCTTTTTCCGCACCGAAAAAGCGGTTGGCGCGCGGAGCGCGCAACGGGCGCCAACTCGGCATCGATCAACCCAGGACGACACATCGAGTGGCAGTGATCAAACTTGCGCGGGCGGCGGCCCGTCCGCGCGGATCGTCGATGGCGCACGGATGAAAAGCACATCCGTGCGCTATCGACGATCTTGGTTAAAACCCGGGCCTCTGGCGATGCAACGGTATTCGGGGTCCCGCAAATACCGCTCAGGATTTCTCGAAGCGGTAAACCGCCACGCTGCCGCGCAGGTTCGGCGCAAAGCGGATGCGCCGGTCTTCCTGCATGACGATGCGCTCGAGGATGCGCACGCCGTGGGCGGCGCAAAAATCCTCGAAGTCCGTCAGCGTGCACAGATGCACATTGGGCGTGTTGTACCAGAGGTAGGGCAGCACATCGGAGAGCGGCATGCGCCCGCGCATGATCTGCAGCCGCTGCGGCCAGTAGCCGAAATTGGGGAAGGAGACGATGCCCTGGCGTCCGACGCGCAGGATCTCCATGATGATTTCCTCAGTATGGTGCATGGCCTGCAGCGTCTGCGACAGGATGACGAAATCGAAGGATCCGGCGTCAAAACCTGCCAGGCCCGCCTCCAGGTCGCTCTGGATCACATTGACTGAGTTTTTCACGCAGGCAAGCACATTGGCGTCGCTGATTTCGATGCCGTAGCCGCGCACATCACGGCTCTGCTGCAGGTACTTGAGCAGCAGGCCTTCGCCGCAGCCCAGATCGAGCACGCTCGCGCCTGGCGGCACCCAGGCGGCGATCGCGGCGAGGTCTTCGCGGCCGGCAATCGCCGGAACAGGGAGCGAGGCGTTCATGCCGGGGCCGCCTCCGCTCCGATTTCGCGCGCGACGTTCTCGAAGTAGGCCCGCACCAGCGCGAAGTAACGGGCGTCGTCGAGCAGGAAGGCATCGTGTCCGTGCGGCGCATCGATTTCCGCGTAGCAAACGTCGGCGCGATTGTCGAGCAGGGCTTTGACGATTTCGCGCGAGCGCTCCGGCGCGAAGCGCCAGTCCGAAGTGAATGAAGCCACGAGGAAGCGCGCCTTCGCCGGCGCGAGCGCGCGGGTCAGGTCGCCGTCGCATGCGCCCGCCGGGTCGAAATAGTCGAGCGCCCGGGTGATCAGCAGATAGGTATTGGCGTCGAAGTATTCGGAGAACTTGTCGCCCTGGTGGCGCAAATAGGACTCGACCTCGAAGTCGACGTCAAAATGGAAGTTGATCGCGCCCGAGCGCAGGCTGCGGCCGAATTTTTCCATCATCGCGTCGTCCGACAGGTAGGTGATGTGGCCGATCATGCGCGCGAG
>CAKKSJ010000430.1 GCA_919902965.1 Burkholderiales bacterium | reverse complement strand
AGCGCGCGGCGCAGCTCGCCGGCACCATGTCGGGCGGCGAGCAGGCGATGCTGTCCATAGGCCGTGGCATGATGGGCGAGCCCAGGCTGCTGCTGATCGACGAGCCTTCGCTGGGATTGTCGCCGCTGCTGGTGAAGGAGAATTTCAGCGTCATACGGCGCATCAACGAACTCGGCATCACCGTGCTGCTGGTGGAGCAGAACGTGCACCAGACTCTGGCGATTGCGCACCACGGCTATGTGCTGTCGCAGGGCAGGGTGGTGGCCTCGGGCACGGCGAAGGAACTCGCCGAGAATGCCGAAGTGCGCGCGGCCTACTTCGGCTGACGCCCGGGCACTGGATGGCTGCGCAAAATACGGCGGCGCGCCCCACCGTCATATTCGATCTCGGCGGGGTACTCGTCAGCGTCGATTTCGAGCGCGCCTGCGCCCGCCTGGAAGCCGCGGGTGCGGCGCCGGCTGCGGTCATACTCGAGACCATCGCCAGCGGCGAGGACAAACTCGCTTTCGATACCGGCCGCCTGAGCCCGCAGGAATTCGCCGCGCGTTTTTGCGCCGCTATCGGGGTGCGCCTGCCTTACGCCGAGTTCGCGAATATCTGGTGCGACATTTTCGCCGAACAGCACGAGGTGACCAACTTGCTGGATGAAATTGCAGGCAAGGCGGATCTGGTGCTCCTGTCGAATACCGATCCGCTGCACCTGGCCTATGTGCGCAGCCGCTACGGATTCCTGGCAAAGTTCGGCCAGCTGGTGCTTTCCTACGAAGTCGGCCACGCCAAACCTGCGCGGCAGATTTACGAACGCGCGATCGGTCTGTGCGCCGCGGGAAGCCGGATGATTTACTTCGATGACATCCCCGGCTATGTCGCCGCGGCGCGCGCCTGCGGTCTGCCGGCGGAGCAGTTCGTGGACGCAGCCAGGTTGCGGCGCGATCTGCAGCGCGTCGGGGCAGCATGAAGCGCGCCGGCGCACGCCTGCTTGCGGCGTTCATCGCCCTGGGTTTCAGTGCTGCCGCCGCCGCGCAGGGCTATCTGGGCAGATTGCTGGACGATTTCAATGAAGTGAAAGCATTGAGCCAGCGCAAGCAGCGCTTCGAATACGAGAACGACGTCTTTTTCAAGACTGACAAAAACTATACCGACGGCGTCCGCTACGGCTACAAATACCTGGGGCTGAGGCAATATCGCAAGCCGCCGGATGCGGAGGAGGGTTTTCTGCCCGGCTTCAATCTCGATCCGGTGAGTTCGGCCGCGTGTGCGGATGGGAAGTTGTGCTATCACAAGAGCTACACGTTTTATCTGGGCCACAGCATGTATACGCCCAGCGATATCAAGCTGGCGTCGGATCAGATACCGCCGGGCGACCGGCCGTACGCGGCCTGGCTTTATTTCGGCTTTTACCGCGAATTGTTCGCCAGCGATGGCCGCTACTGGCGCTATGGCCTGGACTTGGGTTGCGTCGGCCCTGCGCGCAGGGCGAGCAATTGCAGACTTTCATCCACCGCAATATCACCAGATCCCCGATTCCGCAGGGCTGGGCAGCGCAGATACACAATGAACCCGGCGTGGTGTTTCGCTATGAGTACGTGCCCGGCTCATGGCAACCTGTGCCTTACCTCGATCTGACTCCGCATCTTCAGTTCGGCGCGGGCAATCTTCAGACCTATGCCGGCACCGGCGTCACGATGCGCCTGGGCCGGTTCCGCAGCAATTACCTTACGCAATGGCACAGCAATCACCCGCTGGAGGCCTTGGCGTCGGCAGACGGCGTCAAATCGGATGCCGGCTGGCAGTTGTGGAAGCGCAAGGAGGACTTCGATCTGTACTGGTTCGTGCGCCTGCACGGCGACGCGGTCGTATACAACGCGCTGCAGCAGGGTGGCATGTTCAATCGTTCGAGTCCTTACATCGGGCAGGCGCGGCCGTTCATCGTCGAGGGAGAAAGCGGGGCGGCACTGCACTACGGGGACTTCTCGCTGAGCTTCAGCCTGGTAAGGCGAAATTACACCGATGTACTGCGCCTGTGGAATCCGCGCAGCGACAAATTCGGCCGACTGGTGCTCGAGTGGGCGTACTGACGCGCATCCGCCCGGGGGCCTGGAGGTCGCGGCTAGCGGTCTGCCGCGCTCGTGTTTTTTTCTGGAATTGGCGCCGCGGATTCCGGCGCCAGGCGCTTGCTCACGCGCCGGATTTCCGGGCCGTCCGGGGAGGCCTCGATTGAAAAACCCAGCACGCGCATGAAATGCAGCATGGGTGCATTGCTGGCGAGGACATCGCCGACCATGGTCTCGATCCCGGCCGCCGCGGCGCTGTCGATCAGATTGAGCATCAGCGCGCGGCCGATGCCGCGATGCTGCCAGGCATCGGCCACCGCAAGAGCGAACTCGCAAGTCTTGTCATCGTCTCGTCGAACGTAGCGTGCGACGCCGATCTGCACTTCACGCTCGTCCAGCATGATCGTCGCGATCAGCGCCATATCGCGCGCATAGTTGACGCGCGTAATAGCTTTCAGACGCTCGGGAGAGGTGTACGAACCCGCACTGAACAAGCGGTTATAGCGCGTCTCGGCGGACCAGCCCTGCACGAACTCGGTTTCGATTTCGAGATCATCCGGTCGCATCGGCCTGATGTTGATCGCATGGCCATAGATGGGCGAATACGAAGAGGTCAGCTTCGCCAGGTAATCGGATTGAAGTGTCTTGTCCATGCTTTTCAATGTGTGCCCGCATGCGCTGCGCTTGCGGCGCGCGGTGTTTCAGGCGCAAGGCCGGCGGCGACGCCGGATCGAGCAAGAGCGTCGCTGCCGCCGTGACTCGCCAACAGGGCTTCGAACGCGAGCAGCGCGCGCGCCGGCTTGCATCGTAATAGCACCAACGTTCGCATATGCCAACCGGTAGTATACCAGCCTCCCGGCTTGCTCACATATTGGGGTAATTGGGCCCGCCGCCGCCTTCAGGGACGACCCAATTGATGTTCTGCGTCGGGTCTTTGATGTCACAGGTTTTGCAGTGCACGCAATTCGCCGCATTGATCTGCAGTTTTTCGCTGCCGTCCCCGCCCTTGATAAATTCGTATACGCCCGCGGGGCAATAGCGCTGCTCGGGCCCGGCGTAGAGCGCGAGATTGGTGTTCACCGGGACCGAGGCGTCCTTGAGCGTGAGGTGGCAGCGCTGGTTTTCCTCGTGGTTGACGTTGGATAAAGCGAGCGAATCCAGTTTGTCGAAAGTGAGTTTGCGGTCGGGCTTGGGATAGTCGATCTTCGGGCAATCCGCAGCCTTCTTCAGCGCGCTATGGTCGTCGTGATTGTGCATGGTCCACGGCGCCTTGCCCTGGAATATGAAAGTGTCCAGCGCCGAGTAAATCAGTCCGCCCCAGAAACCCCAGCGGAACGAGGGGCGGATATTGCGCACGCGGTAGAGTTCATCCCAGATCCAGGAACTGCGGATTTTTTCCGGATAACTGGTGACTTCCTGCGTCGCTTGTTGCGCCAGGGCGTCAGATACGGCCTCGGCCGCGGTCATGCCTGATTTCATTGCGGTGTGTATGCCCTTGATCTTGGCATTGTTCAGAAACCCCGCGGTATCGCCGATCAGCACGCCGCCCGGGAAACTCAGCTTGGGCAGCGACTGGAACCCGCCCTCGCTGATTGCGCGCGCGCCGTAGGCGATGCGCCTTCCATCCTCAAAAAAACCGCGGATCGCCGGGTGGGTCTTGAAACGCTGGAATTCGTCGTAGGGGCTCATCCAGGGGTTCTGGTAATCCAGGCCAACCACGAATCCCACCGCGACCTGGTTGTTCTCCAGATGATAGAGAAACGAGCCGCCGTAGGTCTGCCGGTCCATCGGCCAGCCGGTGGTATGGATGACCAGGCCCGCCTGGTGGCGCTCGGGTTTCACTTCCCAGAGTTCCTTGATGCCGATGCCGTAGGCCTGCGGATCGACGCCTTCGCGCAATTTGAATTTTTGCATCAGGTCTTTGGACAGTGAGCCGCGACAGCCTTCGGCAAATATGGTCTGCTTCGCGTGCAATTCCATGCCGACCTGGTAATTCTCGGTGTGGGTCCCGTCCTTGCCTATGCCCAGGTCTCCAGTAGCCACGCCCTTGACCGAGCCATCTTCGTGATAGAGCACTTCGGCCGCGGCGAAGCCGGGGTAGATTTCCACGCCCAGCCCCTCGGCTTGCTGCCCCAGCCAGCGGCACAGATTGCCCAGACTGATAATGTAGTTGCCGTGGTTGTTCATCTGCGGCGGCGTCGGCAGCCTGATGGCCCGTTTTTCGGTAAGGAACAGGAAGCGATCGTCCCCCGCAGGCGTATTCAGCGGCGCGCCCAGTGCCTTCCAGTCCGGCAGCAGTTCGTTCAGTGCGCGCGGCTCGAGCACGGCGCCGGACAGAATATGGGCGCCGATTTCGGAACCTTTCTCGATCAGACAGACATTGATCTCGCGAGCTTTTTCCGCGGCGAGTTGCTTCAGGCGTATGGCGCAGGACAGACCCGAGGGCCCGCCGCCGACTATCACCACATCGTATTGCATCGCTTCGCGTTGCATGTCACCCCCGTTTGATTTGGTCGCGGATGCGCGCGTTCGGCGGCGCGGCGCAGCCGCGTCCGCTGCAACAGGCGCATTAGACAGTGCCTATTTGAGCTGAGCGGAATTATAATGCGAGTCCCCATTCCGCGACACCACTACGATGACTGCAACGAAGCGCAAGCTGGTGCATACCGAAATCATGGCTATCCGCTGGGGTGACATGGACGCGATGGGGCATGTCAACAACACCGTTTATTTTCGCTACATGGAACAGGCGCGCATCTCCTGGTTCGAGACGATAGGCGCGCGCGCGGCGGTCCAGGGGCAGGGGCCGGTGATCGTCAACGCCAATTGCACGTTCATCAGGCAGCTGGTGTATCCGGGCGATGTCGAGATCAAAACCTATGTAGGCGAGGTCGGGCGCAGCAGCCTGCAGACTTATCTGGAAATGCGACCAAGCTACGATAGTCGAAAAATCTACGCCGAGGGCGGCGCCAAAGTGGTCTGGGTGGATTACGCCAGGGAAAAATCGGTGCCGCTGCCCGATGCCATACGCAAACTCGTCGGACACTGAATCATGGCAGTCGACAAACCCCTGTGGGAACCCGGCCAGGCGCGCATCGCCGGCGCCAATGTGACCGCTTTCGCGCGCGCCGCGATCCGCGACTGGGGGCTGAAACTCAATACCTATCCGGACTTCTACCGCTGGTCGGTAGATCAGCCCGAGCAGTTCTGGCAGTCACTGTGGCAATACGCGGGCGTGAAGGCTGCGATCCGCGGTGAGCGCGTGCTGGTGCACGGCGATAGAATGCCGGGCGCCCAATGGTTTCCGGATGCGCGCCTCAATTTCGCCGAGAATCTGCTGCGCAGGCGCGACCGCGCGGATGCGATGGTCTTCTGGGGTGAGGACAAGGTCGAACAGCGCCTGTCGCACGCGCAGCTGTATGCAGGTGTTTCGCGCCTGGCGCAGGCGCTGCGCGCCGCCGGCGTGCAGCCGGGCGACCGCGTTGCGGCTTATCTCCCCAATCTGCCGGAGACCATGATGGCGATGCTCGCGGCCGCCAGCATCGGTGCCGTCTGGTCGTCCTGCTCTCCCGATTTCGGCGTGCAGGGCGTGCTCGACCGCTTTGGCCAGATCAAACCCAAAGTGCTCATTGCCGCTGACGGCTACTGGTACAACGGCAAGAGCATCGACACGCTCGCCCGGGTGGCCGAGATTGCGCATCAACTGCCTACGCTGGAGCACGTGGTGCTGGTGCCATACCTCGCCCAGGGATCTGTCAGCCGGGATTCAGATATTTCGGCGCTGCCGAATGCACGCTGGATGGCCGAATTCATCGCGCCCTACGCGGCGCGCGACATCGAGTTCGCGCAATTGCCCTTCGACCATCCGCTCTACATCATGTATTCCTCGGGCACCACCGGCATGCCCAAGTGCATCGTGCATGGCGCCGGCGGCACCTTGCTGCAGCACCTGAAGGAACACCAGCTGCATACCGACCTCAAACCGGGCGACCGGCTGTTTTACTTCACCACCTGCGGCTGGATGATGTGGAACTGGCTCGCTTCGGGCCTGGCTACAGGCGCAACCCTGCTGCTGTACGACGGTTCCCCGTTTTTGAGGCGCGGCGCGATCCTGTTCGACTTTGCCGAGGCCGAGGGCATGACCCACCTGGGCACTTCAGCCAAATTCATCGATGCCATCTGCAAGATCAATCTCAGGCCGCGTGCGACCCACAAGCTGCTCAAGCTGCGCGCGATCCTGTCTACCGGCTCGCCCCTGGCGCCGGAGAGCTTCGACTATGTTTATCGCGAGATCAAGGCCGATATCTGTTTGTCGTCGATTTCCGGCGGCACCGACATCGTTTCCTGTTTCGTGCTCGGCAATCCGGTGCTGCCGGTGTATCGGGGAGAAATTCAGTGTCGCGGCCTGGGCATGAAAGTCGAGGTGTACGACGCGCAAGGCAGGCCGGTGTGCGGGAAGAAGGGCGAACTCGTCTGCACGCGGCCTTTTCCTTCCATGCCGATCGGGTTCTGGAACGATCCCGGCGGGAAACGCTATCACGGTGCGTATTTCAACAAATACCCCAATGTGTGGTGTCACGGCGATTATGTCGAACTGACCGGGCACGGCGGCATGATCATCTACGGGCGCTCGGACGCGGTGCTCAATCCGGGCGGCGTGCGCATAGGCACGGCCGAAATTTACCGGCAGGTGGAACAACTGGAGGAAGTGCTGGAGTCCCTGGTCATCGGCCAGGACTGGAACAAGGATGTAAGAGTGGTGCTGTTCGTGAAACTGCGCGAAGGCGCGACACTGGACGATGCGTTAATCGACAAAATCAAAAACCGGATCCGCGCCAATACCTCGCCGCGCCATGTTCCGGCCAAAGTGCTGCAGGTTGCAGACATTCCGCGCACCAAGAGCGGCAAGATCGTCGAATTGGCAGTGCGCAATGTGGTGCACGGCGAGGCCGTCAAAAACGTCGAGGCCCTGGCCAATCCGGATGCCCTGGCGCATTACGCGAACCGGGTCGAGCTGCAGAGCTGAAATGATCGGCCTTCCGGAAAGTATTTGCATCCGCCCGGTCAATTCCGGCGCGCGTCAAATGCGCAATTGTCGCACTGGGGAGCAAGACGCCATTGAGCGACAGCCATAGACCGGCACGCGTCGCCCTGGGCGGCGTGATACTCGAGAGCAACGCCTTCGCGCCGGTCGCGACCGAGCAGGAGTTCCGCTCGCGCTATTACCTCGAAGGCGTAGCGATTCTTGACGAGGCGGGGAAGGCACATTCCGTCATGCCCATGGAAATGCGGGCCTTCGTGCGCACTATGCACGCCACCGGCGCCTGGCAGCCCGTACCCACGCTGCTGACCGGCTGCCAGCCGGCAGGGCCGGTGGAGGCGGGATTCTTCGGCGAATGCGTGGACAAGATATGCCGGACGCTGCGCCACGCTTTGCCGCTCGATGCCGTCTATCTGGCAAGCCACGGTGCCATGACCGCCACGCACGATCCTGATCCTGACGGTGAGCTCTATGCGCGCGTACGCGCCGCCGTCGGCGACAAAACGCTGATAGTCTCCACGCTGGACCTGCATGCCAACATCTCCGAGCGCATGGTAGCGCAGACCAACCTGCTCATCGGCTACTTGACGAATCCGCATGTGGACATGTGGCAACGCGGCGAAGAAGCGGCGTTTCGCTTGCGCACCATGCTGGCGGGCGCGCCACCGAAAACGGCGTTTATCCGGCTGCCCTTGACGCCGCCCAGCACCACGCTGCTGACAAGCGCAGGCCCGTATGCCGATTTGATCGCCTATGGACAGCGGCGCCAGCAGGAGCTGGGCGGGCGCATTAGCAATGTGTCGGTGTTCGGCGGATTTGCTTTCAGCGATACACCCTACAACGGTGTTGCGATCCTTGTCAGCGCCCGCGATGAGCTGGCCGACGCACGCCGCCTGGCGCTGGAGATCGCACAGCGCGCCTGGGCGGATCGCGCGCGGTTTCACCGCGCGCTCACGCCGCTCGCGGACGCGGTTGCGCTCGCCCTCAAAATCGGAAAGGACGAGCAGCTGCCGGCGGTGATCTACTCCGACGCCGGCGACAATCCGGGCGGCGGCGGAGGCGGCAATACCACCTGGCTGCTGAAAGCCCTGGCGGATGCCGGCGCGCGCCGTGTCTATATCGGTTCCTGCGTGGACGCGGCGCTGGCCGCCGAGGCGCATCGCTTGGGCGAGGGCGCCGAGTTCGAGGCGGTATTCAACCGCCACGCTGAAACCGAGTATGCCAAGCGCTTTAGCGCGCCGGCGCGCGTGCACAAGCTGATCGACGGCAGTGTCGTCGGCCGCCTGGGCATTGCCGCCGGACGCGCGATGGAACTCGGGCCCTCGGCCGCGCTGCAATTGGGCGGGCCCGAGGGCATTAGCGTCATCGTCATCAGCAAGCGCCATCAGACTGCGGACCCGGTGTTCTTCGAGGCCTTCGGGCTCGATATCGCCGGAGCCCGGGTGGTCGCGGTGAAATCACGCGGACACTTCCGAGCGGGCTTCGAACCCTGGTTTGCGCCGGCGCAGGTGTACGAAGTCGATACTGCCGGACTGACATCCCCGGTCTTGAGCCGTTTCGACTGGAAGGGCCTGCCGCGCCCGGTCTACCCTCTGGACGAGGCTGCCCGCTGGACGGCGCCGGACTGGGCGTTGAAAGATCGAACGGGGCCTGCGCCTAGTCGTTGAGGTGGCAGGCCGCGGCATGGCCGGGGGCGATTTCCTTCAGCTCCGGCGCGACTTCGCGGCAGCGTGGCAGCGCATGTGGGCAGCGCGGGTGAAAGTGGCAACCCGGCGGCGGGTCCAGCGGCGAGGGAATCTCGCCGACGATCGGCTGGAAGGACATGCGGCGCGCTTCCAGGCGAGGTACCTGGGTGAGCAAGGCCTGGGTGTAGGGATGATTGGGTGCGCGGAAGATTTCCTCGGTGCGCGCGCTTTCAACGATGCGCCCGAGATACATGATGACGACCCGATCCGCGAGATGTTCGACCACGCCGAGGTCATGGCTGATGAACAGGTAAGTCAGCGCTAGGCTTTCGCGCAGGTCCATGAACAGATTCAGAATCTGCGCCTGGATCGATACGTCGAGCGCTGCGACTGCTTCGTCGCAAACAAGAAACTCGGGTTTTACCGCAAGCGCCCGTGCAATGCCGATGCGGGCGCGCTGGCCGCCCGAGAACTGATGGGGATAGCGGCGCTTGTAGCTGGCGTCCAGCCCGACCCGCGCGAGCACCTCGTCCAGATAGGCGTCCATGTCCGTGCGGGCGACGATACGGTGCACGGCGGGCGCCTCGCCGACGATATCGGCCACCCGCATGCGCGGATTGAGCGAGGCAAAAGGATCCTGGAAAATCATCTGCACCTTGAGTGCGACGCGTCGTGCCTCGGACGGCGCCAGGTCGGCGATCGATGCGCCGCGATAGCGGATCAGTCCCTGGCTGGGCTCGAGGATGCCGGCTACCATGCGCCCGAGCGTGGATTTGCCACAGCCCGACTCGCCGACCAGGCCGACAACCTCGCCCTGATCGACCGAGAAACTGACCTCGTCCACCGCATGCACCACTTCGTCGCGGATATTTGAACCGAGTCGCGCCGCAATGCGCCCGGCGAGGTCCAGCGGTTTCACGAAACGCTTGCTGATGTGTTCTATGGTGATCAAGGCCGCACTCATGCGCGCTCAACCAAGGGATGGAAGCAGCGCACGCGGCGGCCCGCTCCGTGCGACTCGAATGGCGGCGCTTCGAGGCAGCGCTCGCTCGCGCGCGCACAGCGTTCGCGAAATGCGCAGCCCGGCGCCAGATTGATCAGTGCCGGGGCCATACCCGGAATCTGCGCGAGGCGTTCGCCACGGTGATTGCGGCTGGGCACAGAACCGATCAGGCCGCGGGTGTAGGGGTGCAACGAGGCGTCCAGCACCTCATCGACTGTGCCTTCCTCTACGATCCGGCCCGCGTACATGACGACGATACGATCGGCGAGGCCCGCGACCACGGTGAGATCATGGGTGATCCAGATCAGCGCCGTCGAGGATACACGGCACAGCTTTTGCGCCTCGTACAGAATCTGCGCCTGAATGGTCACATCGAGTGCCGTGGTCGGCTCATCGGCAATGATCAGCTTGGGCTTGTTCAGCAGCGCGATCGCGATCGCGACGCGCTGGCGCATGCCCCCCGAGAACTGGTGCGGGTAGGACTTCAGCCGTGCCTCGGGCGAGGCGATGCCGACCTGGGCGAGCGTCTCGCGCGCGCGCTCGAGTGCCACCGCGGTGCCGACATCAGAGTGCGCGAGCACGGCTTCGACCATCTGCGTGTCGATCCGCAGCACCGGATTGAGCGTCATCATCGGATCCTGGAAGATCATTGCGATGCCGCTGCCGCGCACCCTGCGCAGCTGTTCTTCGGGCAGTGTCAGCAGATCGACGCCGTCGAACAGCACGCGGCCCGAGCTAATGCGGCCGGGCGGATCGACCAGACCGAGAATCGAGAACCCGGTGACGGTCTTGCCGCAGCCCGATTCGCCGACCAGGCCCAAAACTTCGCCGGGACGCACGCTGAGGGACACCCCGTCGACTGCGCGCACCGTGCCGGCGCGGGTGTGAAACTCGGTGTGCAGGTCTTCGACCTGCAGCACGGGTTCGCCTGGTGCCGCAGCGAGACGTCCGCCGTCTTCCACGCTAGCGCTCGAGGCGGGGGTTGAGGACATCGCGCAGCTGATCACCCACCAGATTGATGCTCATGATGGTGATGAGCAGCGCCACGCCCGGAAAGAAGCTGATCCAGTAATTGCCCGAGAGCATGTACTCGAAGCCGTTGGAGATCAGCAAACCCAGAGAAGGTTCCGTCTGCGGCAGTCCGACGCCGAGGAAGGACAGCGTCGCTTCCAGCGAGATCGCGTGCGCGGTCTGCAGGGTGCCGACGACGATCATCGGTGCGAGACAGTTCGGCAGCAGGTGGCGCAGCACGATGCGCGACGGCGGCAGGGCGAGGCATAGTGCCGCCTCGACGTATTCCTTGCGTCGCTCGACCAGGGCGCTGGCGCGCACCGTTCTCGCGTAGTAGGCCCACTGCACGAGGATCAGGGCGATGATCACCTTGTCGACCCCTTTGCCGAGAATTGCGACCAGGATCAGCGCAACCAGGATCGCGGGAAAGGACAGCTGCAGGTCGACCACGCGCATGATGATTGCGTCGACGCGCCCGCCCCAATAGGCGGAAGCCAGTCCGACGATCATGCCGATCATCAGCGCGATCACCCCCGAGGCGATGCCGACACTCAGGCTGATGCGCAGTCCGTAGAGCATCGCGCTGAGCATGTCGCGTCCGGCGCCGTCGCTGCCCAGCCACATGGTGAAGCCGGCCGAGCCGCTGGCGCCCGGCCGCAATCTCGAATCGAGCACGCGCACCGCGCCGAGGTCGTAGGGGTTCTGCGGGGCGATCAGCGGCGCAAGCAGCGCGGCAAGGATGATCAGCAGCAGCAGCGCGAAGGCGCCGGTCGCCACGCGGCTGGCAAAAAACATCGAGACGAAACGCTGAAACGGCGTCTCGGGCGGCGGCAGTGGGAGGCTGATCGCGTTCAGTACGGCGCTCATGCTGTCCTCAGGCCTTGAGTTCTTTCAGGCGGACGCGCGGATCCAGCACCGAATACAGCAGGTCAACCAGCAAATTGATCACCACGAACATCAGCACGGTGATAATCAGGTAGGCGACCACCACCGGCCGGTCGAGATTCTGGATCGAGTCGATCAGCAGCTTACCCATGCCCGGCCAGGCGAACACCGTCTCGGTGACCACGGAAAACGCGATCAGCCCGCCGAACTCCAGGCCGAGCACGGTCACCACCGGGATCAGGATGTTCTTCAGGATGTGAACCAGCACCACGCGCTGCGGCGCGATGCCCTTGGCGCGCGCGAACTTGACGTAGTCCTGCAGCGAGGCTTCACGCGCGCCTGCGCACGCGAGCCGGGTCACCAGGGAAAGCTTGAACAAGGCGAGGTTGAACGCCGGCAGCAGCAGATGGCGCAGGCCGTCCGCGGTGAGGAAGCTGACCTGGATGCCGGCGAGGGACGCGGTCGAGCCGCGCCCGGTCGACGGGAGCCAGCCGAGCATCACCGCGAACACCATGATCAGCATCAGTCCGACCCAGAAAGTCGGCAGCGAAAAGCCGAGAATCGAACCGGCCATGATGGTCCTGCTGAACGGCGTTTCCGGCCGCAGCCCGGCGTATACGCCCAGCGGAATGCCGAACAGTACCGCAATCAGCATAGCCACCAGGGCAAGTTCCAGCGTCGCGGGCATGCGCTGCAGAATCAGCTTGAGCGCCGGCTCGGCGTGGACGAAGGAATTGCCTAGATTGCCCTGCAGGGCGTTCGACAGGAACGCGAAATATTGCTCGTGCAGCGGCCGGTCGAGTCCGAGCTGACGCACGAATGCCTCGATTTCCAGCTGGGTCATCTCGTCCGAGACCAGGATATGCACCGGGTCGCCGACCACGTTGATGCCGACGAACACGATCAACGACATCACCAGCACGACGACGATCGCCTGCAACAACCGCCGGATGATGAATACCGACATCGGATTCCCCGCTCACTGCCTGCGTGTAAGGTCCACGGACGGGAGGCGCCGTCCGTGGCAGTGCTCAGTTGCCCGCGTGTGCGTCCATCGCCTGGGTGTACTCGTCCGCGCGCGCCGTGTACTTGAGGCCCTTGCGGGTCGCCCAGGTGTTGATCTGGTAGTGCAGCGGGATGATGCCGACATCGTTGATCGCGATTTCGGTCGCTTTGGCGAGCAGCGCGGCGCGGCGCGTGTCGTCGACCGTGGAGAGGGCCTCGATTGTCAGTTTGTCGACCTCGGCGTTCGAATAGCGGCCGCGGTTCGCCCCGCCGTAACCCTTTTCGCGGTCGTAGCTCATCAGCAGGGACTTCAGCGGCGACGAGGCTTCGCCCGTGCCCGAACCCCAGCCGACCAGGATGAAGCTGAACTTGGGCGTCTTATCCGCTCCGCCGGTAGTCGCGTCGCGGAAGAACACGCTGCGGGTCATGGTCGCCACCTTGGTGTCGATGCCGCCGCGCGTCAGCATCTGTCCAACCGCCTCAGCAATTTTGGCGTCGTTCGGATAGCGGTCATTCGGGCCGTGGATGGTCAGCTGAAAGCCGCCGCCCACGCCAGCCGCCTCGAGCAGTTTCTTCGCGCCGGACGGGTCAAAGGCCACCGGCTTGAGCTTATCGCTCACGCCGAAGAATCCTTCGGGCAGCAACTGGCCGGCCTTGATCGCGTCGTCCTCCATCACGTGGCTGACGATCGAATCGCGGTCGATCAGTTTGGACAAGGCCTGGCGCACGCGCAGGTCGCGCAACGGATTCTTGATCGGGCCGCCGTCCTTCGCTTTTACGAAAGGCGAATCGTCGCGCCAGTGGTCCAGATGCAGGTAAATCACCCGGTTGGAGGTGGTCTGATTGACCGAGACCTTGGGATCCTTCTTCAGCCGCGCGAGATCGACCGAGGGCACCGCTTCGATCATGTCGACGTCTCCGGCGAGCAGCGCGGCGACGCGCGAGGGTCCGGCCTTGATCGGGCGAAAGATGACTTTGTCCCATTCCGGCTTCTTGCCCCAGTAGGCCGTGTTGCGTTCGAGCACGATGCGGTCGCCGGGCGTGTACTGGGCAAATTTGTACGGGCCCGTGCCGATCGCCGCCTTGCCGCTGTTGTAGTCCGCGGTCTTGCCCGATTCGCCGTACTTCTTGGAGATAATGTAAATGGTGGAAATGTCGTTCGGCATCAAGGGATAGGCTTCCGGAGTCTTGATGTGCACCGTGTGATCATCGATTTTCACCAGGGTCTTGCCCTTGACGTAGATGGCGAAGCTCGAAGGACTGCCGGGTACGTTCGGCGCGCGCGCAAACGTGGCCAGCACGTCGTCTGCCGTGAACGGCGAACCGTCGTGCCACTTGACGTTCTTGCGCAGTTTGAATTCCCAGGTCGTGTTGTCTACGGCGCGCCAGGATTCTGCGAGTTCCGGAACCAGCCGCTGCTGCTCGTCCTGGCCGACCAGGGACTGGAAAATGTGACCCAGCAGCGAGTTGTTCGGCGACAGGTTGTGAAAATGCGGATCCATCGCGGTCGGCTCTGAGGCGAGTCCGACGCGCAGATCGCTGGCGAAAACTACAGGGGTGCCGGCGAACAATGCGGCGCTTGCAGCGATCAAGGCGAGTCTACGCAACATGTCATTCTCCTATTGGACGGTTAGCACTGGGTGGACGGTTAGCACTGGGCTACACATTATGTACGCAGGCCAGAGGTGGCGCAACCAGAAAAGGGAGTGAGGTCGAAGGCGCGGGATTGCCGGCGCGATCGGCGCCGCCGCAGTCGGAAATCATGACTTCATGCGGGCAGGCGCCAGCTTGCGAGCCAGTAATAGGGATAGGCCTGCCAGCGCCATTCGTGCACGCCCTCCGGCAACAGCGCATGGAACTGCCCGGCCTGCGGGAAGTTCTTGAGCACTTCGTGCGATTCGCCGTTGGCAAGGCTGCGGCGCTGATAGCTGTTGCCTTCAGCGTCGGTCCGGGAAATCGGCGTGCTGCTGCCCTCGACATAGGCATTGTCGAGCAGCACGACGCGTGCGCCCGGCCGGAGCGCTCGCGCCAGTCCGTCGAGAAACTCGCGCACCCGCGACTGCGGCAGATGCGACCACCAGAACCCGGCAAAACAGGCGCTGGCGGGTTCGGCATGCCGCGGCGGATCATAGGCGTCGCCGCGCTCGAAACGCACGTTGCCGCGGGGGTAAGCTTTGCTGCGCGCAATCTGCAGCACTTCCTCGTTGATGTCGATTGCGAGCACCCGCGCCGCTTGCGCGGCGATCAGCGGCGTCCAGTAGCCCGTGCCGCAGGCAAGCTCGAGCACAAGCTCGTCCTTCAGCAAGGCCGGGACGTCGAAGCGCAGTTGCGCGAGGTCTGCCTGGCGCTCGGGCTTGGCGTAGATGCGTTCGTATTCGTTCGCCCGCCGCGCGTAGTAGGCGGGCAGGTTCTCATCGGGCGTTGCGGGGAAGCCGGGGGTCCGGGTCATATTCGAAGTGACGCAATCCCAGGGAGCGCAGTTCAATGCACCGAAATCAATGCAATGGAACAGGTATACTAGCCGAATGCATGATCCTGTACTGATCCGTGGTGCGCGCGTGCCCGAGTTGCCGCTGGTGCTCGATTCGCCGCATTCCGGAAATCGCTTCCCCGAGGATTTCGCCGCCGCGGTGACCGAGCACGAACTGCGCGACGGGGAGGATTGCTACGTCGACGAACTGTTCGGTGCCGGCGTCGAACTCGGCGCGCCGCTGCTGGCGGCGCAGTTCCCGCGCACTTATATCGATCCGAACCGCCATCCCGGCGATGTCGACCCGGATCTGATCGAGGGCTTTTCCGAAACCGACTGGCCCTGGGGCTACCGGCCGAGCGGCAAGGCGCGCATAGGCAAGAGCCTCATCTGGCGCACGCTGGACGACGGCCGGCCGATTTATACGCGCCGGCTGTCCATGGCCGAACTCAGGCAGCGCGTCGAGCGCTATCACGCCCCCTATCATGCCGCGCTGCGTGAACTGCTGGACGCGGCACACGCCCGGCATGGACGCGTGTATCACATCAATTGCCATTCGATGAAATCGGTCGCCGGGAAGCAAAGCGACGATGGCGAAGGCGCGCTGCGACCCGATTTTGTGCTCGGCGATCGGGATGGTTCGAGTTGCGCGGCGGCATTTACCGAATGCGTGCGTGCCGCCCTGGCCGGGCAGGGCTATAAGGTCAAAGTGAACGACCCGTACAAGGGCGTCGAGCTGGTGCGCGCCTACGCCGATCCGGCCGCGGGCCGCCACAGCCTGCAAGTCGAGATCAATCGCCGTCTGTACATGGACGAATCGACCTACCAGAAGTACGCCGGATTCGAAGCCCTGAAAACCGCGCTGACGCGCATGCTGCGCAGCGTTGCGGCGTTCGTTGCATAGTGCCGGGCCCCCGCAGGATTGAATTCCCGGCCGCCGGTCTGTCGACCTATCCGCAGGCTGAATTCACGGGAGCGCAATTGGCATGCCCCGACGACGCTTCGATCGCTACACGAGGTGAATTGAACGCTTTTTTTGAGAGACCATCATGAGCTTATTGACCGACATCGAACGCAATCACGAACAACTCATCAGCATCCGCCGCGACATTCATGCCCATCCCGAACTGGCGTTTCAAGAGCAGCGAACCTCGGCACTGGTCGCCAAGCGCCTGACTGAACTCGGCCTGGAAGTACATACGGGCCTGGGCAAAACGGGGGTCGTGGGGGTGTTGCGAGCTGGGTCGGGCACGCGCTCGATCGGTTTGCGTGCCGACATGGACGCCCTGCCCATGCCGGAGAACAATCAATTCGCGCATTGTTCGAAGCATCCCGGGAAAATGCATGGCTGCGGCCATGATGGCCATACCACCATGCTGTTGGGGGCTGCCGAGTATCTTGCCGCGCACAGGAATTTCGATGGCGTGGTCAATTTCATTTTTCAGCCGGCGGAAGAGGGCGGCAACGGTGGCGCCAGAGCCATGATCGAGGATGGATTGTTTGAGCGCTTTCCCTGCGATGTGATTTACGGAATGCACAATTTGCCGGGTGTGTCCACGGGGGTCTTCGGTTTTCGTTCCGGGCCGACCATGGCGTCGAGCAACCGTTTCGATATTGTGATCAATGGCGTAGGCGGGCATGCGGCACAGCCGAACAAGACGGTGGATCCGATCCTGATCGCTGCGGAAATGGTGCAGTCTTTGCAAAGCCTGATTACGCGCAACAAGAATCCGATCGACACGGCCGTGCTCTCGGTTACGCAGATACACGCGGGTGACGCCTACAACGTGATTCCGGGGCAGGCCGTGATTCGCGGGACGGTTAGAACCTACAGCGTCGCTGTGCTTGATCTGATGGAAAAGAATATGCGCCGCATCGTGACCAAGCTAAGCGAAGCGCATGGGGCCACTGGCGAATTGCATTTCGTGCGCTCTTATCCGCCATTGAACAACTGCCCCGAGGAAACTGCGTTTGCCGCGGACCTGGCCGAGAGCATTTTCGGCGCCGATCGTGTCGACCGTGCGACGCCACAACATATGGGTTCCGAGGATTTTTCGTTTTACCTGGAAAAAGTGCCCGGCAGCTTCCTGTTCATCGGCAATGGCCATGGCGATCATCGCATGGACACCTATGCGGGCATGGGGCCGTGCGAACTGCATAATTCCAACTACGACTTCAACGATGCCTTGCTGCCCATCGGCGCCACCTACTGGTGCAAGCTGGTCGAAGCCAGGTTGACTGCGAAAACCGGATCCTAGACTAGACCTTGCGGCCTTGAACAAGGCTTGCTGCGGCGCGCGGCACCAGATCCGGCTCGCCGCAGTGTCGCAGGATTTGCACACGCGCGTCGTCGCGCAAGGACACGGCGGCGTTCCAGTCACTGCCCTGCGGCGTGACCGGCGCGGAGATGGTGACGGAGAGGGCGCCGCGGCGCGCGAACCAGCTGCCGTCGCGCAGCACCGAGCGCGCGCCGCGTATAGTCACCGGCACGAGCGGCACGCCGGTTTGCGCCGCGACCACGAAGGCACCCATGCGAAACGGCAGCAGGCCTGCGCTGCGGGTGAAGGTCCCTTCGGCGAAAAAAATCGGCGTGCGTCCGGCGCGCACTGAAGCGACCAGCCGCGCAGTGTCTTCTGCGCCCTGCTTGACCTCGGTGCGCTCGACGAAGTCGGTGCCGATGGAACGCAGGAACAGGCGCGGCAGGAGGGACTGGCTCAGTTCGCGCTTTGCGGCAAAGCTGTAGCCGCGTTCGCGCAAAGCCGCGAGCAGGATCAGGCCGTCAAGATAGCTGGCGTGATTGGCCGCCATCACGAACGGGCCGGCGGCGGGAAGCTGCTCCAGGCCGCGCACGGCCAACGGCAGGCGGCACAGACGCAAAAAGCCCTGCGCCATGACGCGGCTGAAACGCCAGCCCAGGGCGGGATTGCGCAGCAGCGCGGCCCCCGCCAGCGTCGGCAGGGCGAGCAGCACGAAGCAAAACCAGGCCCAGGCGGAGTAGGCCAGACCGCGGAGCGTGCGCAACTGCCGGCGCAACTCGGGCAGCAGGCTGGCCCGGGCGAGGCGCGCAATCTGCAGCCACAGCGGCGCTGGCCGCGCGCTACGGCCGCCGCTCTCGTAATATTCCCGGCTGGCTGCGCGCCGGATTTTGCCACTGGAGGTTTTCAGCACCGTGTGCGGCGGGGCGAGCACGATCTCGTCCGCCGGCAGGCCGA
>CAKKSJ010000429.1 GCA_919902965.1 Burkholderiales bacterium | reverse complement strand
GCCGGCATCAAGCACGGCGTGGTGCAGGACAAGCTGTGGCTGCCCGGCCTGCTGAAGCTGAAAATGCTGCGCGACTCGGGTTTTTTCGGAAGGATCCTGTCGCTGCGCGGCGAGTTCGGCTACTGGGTGTTCGAGGGCGACTGGCAGGCGGCGCAGCGCCCGAGCTGGAACTACCGCAAGGAAGACGGCGGCGGCATCATACTCGACATGCTGTGCCACTGGCGCTATGTGCTCGACAATCTGTTCGGTGCGGTGAAAAGCGTCAGCTGCATCGGCGCGACGCATATACCGGAGCGCTGGGACGAGGACGGCAGGAAATACCAGGCCAGCGCCGACGACGCCGCCTACGCGACGTTCGAACTGGAGGGTGGCGTGATCGCCCATATCAACAGCTCCTGGGATGTGCGCGTGCGCCGCGACGACCTGCTGACCTTCCAGGTGGACGGCACCCACGGCTCGGCCGTGGCCGGCCTGCAGCGCTGCTTCAGCCAGGCGCGCGTGAACACGCCCAAGCCGGTATGGAACCCCGACGTGCCGCAGAGCATCGATTTCTTCGACACCTGGCAGGAAGTGCCGAGCAATATTGCTTACGACAACGCGTTCAAAGCGGAGTGGGAGCTGTTCATCCGCCACCTGTTCGATGACACGCCGTTCAAATGGAATCTGCTCGAAGGCGCGAAGGGCGTGCAGCTGGTCGATTGCGCGCTGCAGAGTTGGGCCGAGCGGCGCTGGGTGGACCTGCCCGGGATCGAAGCGTGAAGCCGGCCATGAACGCAGCCGAGAAATTAAGCCTCAACCTGAAATTGCCGGCGGCCGACGGGCGGCTGGAGCAATTCCGGCTTTCGGCCCCGCGAAATTTCCCGCGCAAGGCCGCCGGCGCGTTCAACCGCGTCGCGTATTCGGCTGCCCATGTGGTGGCCGATCCGCTCGCGGCGATCGATCCCTGGCAGGGCTGTGCCATCGACTGGGATGCGACCATCGCCTATCGCCGCAATCTGTGGGGCCTGGGACTGGGCGTGGCCGAAGCCATGGATACCGCACAGCGCGGTATGGGTCTCGATTGGAACACCTCGCTGGAATTGATACGCCGCTCGATCGAGGCGAGCCGCGATGTAAAGGGCGCGTTGCTGGCGAGCGGCGCCGGCACCGACCATCTGGCCGCCGACGCCGCGACGAACCTGGACGACGTGATCCGCGCCTACGAGGAGCAGGTGGCCGCGATCGAAGCGCTGGGCGGGCGCATCATACTCATGGCGAGCCGGGCGCTGGCGCGCGTGGCGAAATCCCCGGACGATTATCACCAGGTCTACGAGCGTATCCTCGGCCAGGTTCGCGCGCCGGTGATCATCCACTGGCTGGGCGAAATGTTCGATCCGGCCCTGGCCGGATACTGGGGTCATGCCGATCATGAGCAGGCGATGGAAGTGGCGCTGGAAGTCATCGCCCGCAACGCCGCCAAGGTCGATGGCGTGAAAATCTCGCTCCTGGCCAAGGACAAGGAAATCGCCATGCGCAGGCGCCTTCCGCAGCAGGTCAGGATGTACACCGGCGACGATTTTAACTACGCCGAGCTGATCGAAGGCGATGCGGCGGGTTATTCGGATGCGCTGCTGGGTATTTTCGATGCCATCGCGCCGGCGGCCTGCGCTGCGCTGACGGCGCTGGCCAACAAGGATAACAAGACCTTCCACCAGATCCTCGCGCCCACGGTGCCGCTGTCGCGGCATATATTCGGCGCGCCGACGCGCTACTACAAGACCGGCGTGGTGTGCATGAGCTGGCTCAACGGCCACCAGGACCATTTCATTATGGTCGGCGGCCAGCAAAGCACGCGCTCCATACTGCATCTGGCCGAGCTGTTCCGCCTTGCCGACGCGGCGGGCCTGTTGCGCGACCCCGAGCTCGCCTGCGCGCGCATGAAGCAGCTGCTCGCGGTCCATGGAATTGTGCAGTGATGGCAAGATCGCATTATCCGAACCGGCTTGGATCGCGCCCAGAGGCTATTTCAGGTTTGCGATTTTGCGCGGACGAAAAGCCGTCCGCGCGGATCGTTGATTGCGCACGGATGAAAAGCACATCCGTGCGCAATCAACGATCTCGTATGAAAACCAAAAAACCCCTTGGTTTTACCCATAACCGCGTTTTCTGTACGGATGCGCTTTTCATCCGTACAGAAAACACGGTTGGCGCGCGCA
>CAKKSJ010000428.1 GCA_919902965.1 Burkholderiales bacterium | reverse complement strand
TTCTCCCAGTCATCCTCGACGAAGCGGATGTCGTGCGCCTTGGGATCGATGCCCAGGGCTTCGAGCGAACCGATATAGAGATCGATAATGTCAGGCGGCGAAGGCTTGAGCACCACCTGATACTGGTAATAGTGTTGCAGGCGGTTGGGGTTTTCGCCGTAGCGCCCGTCCTTGGGGCGGCGCGAGGGCTGCACATAGGCGGCGCGCCAGGGCTCGGGGCCAAGGGCGCGCAGGAAGGTGGCGGTGTGCGAGGTGCCGGCGCCCACTTCCATGTCGTAGGGCTGCAGGAGCGCGCAGCCCTGCCGGTCCCAATAGGACTGCAGCCTGAGGATAAGTTCCTGGAAGGTGGGCACGGTTTGCCGATGCTGGGAAAGGCGTAATTTTACAGGCTTTCCTCACACCGAGAAACGCAAGTGTGGACGCCGCGGCGGCGCGCGGCCCGGGTCAGGCCGTATATTTCACAACGCGATTGCGGCCCTGTTGCTTGGCGAGATACATGGCGCGATCGGCGCGCCCCTGGATGGCATCGATGCTGCGGCCGTCATCCGGGTAGCTGGCGAGACCGATGCTCACGCTGCTGTCGATGCGCTTGCCTTCGAATTCCAGCGGCGTGGCGGCGACGGCCGCAAGAATGCGCTGCGCCACTTCCAGCGCCTTCGATGCCGGCGCTTCCGGCAGCAGCACCACGAATTCGTCGCCGCCGTAACGCGCCAGCATATCGGTGTGGCGCAGTTCGGTTTCGATGCACTTCGCCACCAGCCGGATCAGGCGGTTGCCGGCCTCGTGGCCGTGCGCATCGTTGACCGCTTTGAGGTTGTCCGAATCGACCATCAGCAGGCTGACGGGACGGTTGTAGCGCACCGCCTGGTCGAACAGCCGGCCGACGACGATGCTGAAGCCGCGCATGTTGTACAGGCCGGTGAGATCGTCGGTTTCCGACAGCAGCCGCGCCCGGTTCAGGCCGTAGCGGATGTCGGCGGAAAACATGGTGGTGATATAGGCGACGAGGAGCATCGGCGCGAGCTGCGCCACCAGGCCGCCGATATAGGCCAGCGACAGCAATCCGCCCCTGGGGGAGCTTTCCCCGAGCAGCACGAAGCAGGTGGCGATCAGCGCCATCTCCAGCATGGTCGTCAGTTTGCCCAGGGTGAGCGCGCTGGTGATAATGACCAGCAGGTAGGCGTTGACCAGGGGGCTTTCAAGCTTGCCCGTGAACCAAAGCACCCAGGTGATGAAGATCACCATCGCAAAGCTTTCGATGGCGATCTTCCAGCGCGATTCGGACTTGTAGAAATTGGTATAGCGGAAAGTCAGAACAAACGCGGTGTAGAAAAACAGGCCTGCGGAAATCGCCGCCTGATCCTCGGCGAGCGGCCCTTCGAATACCTGGTAGAGCAGCACCAGGATCAGCAGCAGCCACTCGATCTCGGCGACGGTCCGTGAAATTCCGCGCAGTTCTTCCTGCTCGATCGTCAGTGCTTCAGCGGGCTTAGTGTCCACGAATTTCCCCAACTGCATGAGCGAAATCGCATTCGCGCCGGTGTTTGCGGCAAAGGGATTATAGCGCAGCCAGCCGCCGCTACCCGGTCTGGGATGCGGATCACGCCGCATTTGACTTGTCCTCCCTCCAGAAGTCGAGCTTTTCCTGCACCACCCTGTCAGAGTAGACAAAAATGACTGCGTCGCCAACCGCGCTGTGCTCGTGCGCGACCCAGCTCGGTACGACAAAAATGTCGTGCGGACCCCAGTCGAAAGTCTGCGCGCCGATTTTGCTCGAACCCCTGCCTTCGACCACGGTGAACACGGCGCTGTCGGTGGAGCGGTAGGGCGCGGTCTTGTATCCGTCTGGGATGAGCTGCATCCAGGTGGACATGGTCGGCATGGCCCAGCCGCCGCTGACCGGATTGATGTACTTCATTTTGTAGGCGTGCCAGGGATCGGCGCCGCGAAAGCGCGCAAGCTGGTCGAGTGCGTCGCGCGTGCGGCGATAGGGATAGCTGAATAGCGGCGAGGTTTGCGCAGGGTATTTCGCGTCGACCGGCAGCAGGTTGTGTCCGGCTTCCGCCATGGCCGCGCCTTCGGGGCGGGCCAGCGGCTGCACCTTGCCCGGATAGCTTTCGCGAAAGCTTGCGCACATCAGATTGACGATGTGCATGTCCAGGCCGTCCAGCCAGACCATGGGCGCATCGCCCTCGTTGCCGTGATCGTGCCAGCTCATCGACGGGGTGATGACGAAATCGCCAGGCTCCATCATGGTGCGCTCGCCCGCGACCGCGGTGTAAGCCTTGTGCCCTTCGATGATGAAGCGCAGCGCCGAAGCCGTGTGTTTGTGCGCGGGCGCGATCTCGCCCGGCAGGATGATCTGCAATCCGGCAAACAGGCTTTGCGTGACGCGCGACTCCCCCGGCAGTCCCGGGTTTTCCAGCACCATCACGCGGCGCTCGGCTTCCTCCGCGCTGATCAGCTTGCACGCCTCCATCAGGTAGGGCCGGATCTCGGCGTAGCGCCAAATCGCCGGCACGCAGCGCGGTGCCGGCCGGTCCGTGACGAGTCCGTGCAGCACGCGCCATAAAGGCGCGAGGTGGCGGCCGCGCGCGCGTTCGTAAAAATCCATGCGGCCCGGCTCGGCCGCGAGGTTGACGCCGGGAACGATGCCGGCGAGTGCACCGGCATCGTTGCGGACGCTGCTGTCGGATTTCATTTTCGCCTCCTGGATTGCGGCGCTTTTCGGTGCTTGCCTTGGCGCGCTTTTTCGCATCATAGCGCAGCCCTGCGCTGGCCGCGCTGCGGCGTCGGCAGGTGCAATATTGAGCTATGATGCAAACAGCGGTCTTGCCCTGGAAAATCATGGAAAGCTATCTGATCTGGCTGGTCGTCGGGTTCGCGCTGGTGATCGCCGAGCTGGTCACCGGCACGTTTTTCCTGCTGGTGCTGGGCATCGCGGCGTTCGCCGGTTCGGCCACGGCCTGGTTCGGCCTGGGGTTCTGGGTCGAGGCTTTGTGCGCGGCAACCGTGGGGGTCGCCGGCGTGTTCTGGGTGCGGCGGCAGCGCAAGACGCTGCAGCAACCCGACATGGCGTCGCTAGACGTGGGGCAGACGGTCGTGTTCGATGTCTGGGTAAGCCGCGATCAGGGCGCAGCCCGGGTTACCTATCGCAACACACAATGGGATGCCGAGGTCGAGGGCGAGCGTGAGATCGATCAGGGCCAGGTGCTGTACATTCATGCGGTGGACGGCAATACGCTCAAGGTAGCAAAGACAAAGCCCTGAGCTGTAGCCATGCAGGTACCCGCGCATGCACCCAGGGTTATACGTTCCTTAAACGAATGGCAAGGGAGAATACCCATGTTCCCGAAATTTATCGCCGTGCTGATCGCCACCATCGTCGTTTCCCAGTTCGAGCAGACGCGCGGCTTCACCATACCGTTTTTCATACTCGCGGTGGCGGTCGTATTCGTCATCGAAGGCGTGCGCGTGGTGCCGCAGCAGAGTGCCTGGGTGATCGAGCGTCTGGGAAAATTCCACTCCATCCTGCAGCCGGGACTGAATGTGATCGTACCGTTTGTCGACCGCGTCGCCTATACCCACTCGCTGAAGGAGGTGCCGCTCGATGTGCCCGAACAGGTGTGCATCAGCCGCGACAACACCCAGCTGTCGGTTGACGGCGTCATCTATTTCCAGGTGACCGACCCGCGGCTCGCATCCTATGGCTCTTCCAATTATATCGCCGCCATTACCCAGCTGGCGCAGACCGCGCTGCGCAGCGAAATCGGCAAAATGGAACTCGACAAAACCTTCGAGAGTCGCGATGAAATGAACCGCCAGGTGGTGTCGGTGCTGGACGAGGCCGGCCGCTCCTGGGGCGTGAAGGTGCTGCGCTACGAGATCAAGAACATCACCCCGCCGGAAACCATCCTGCGCGCGATGCAGGCGCAGATTACCGCCGAGCGCGAAAAGCGCGCGCTGATCGCCAAGTCCGAAGGCCAGAAACAGCAGGAGATCAATATCGCCGAGGGCGAAAAACAGGCCGCCATTCTCAAGTCTGAGGGCGCCAAGGCCGCGGTGATCAACAAGGCGCAGGGCGACGCCACCTCGATCCGGTTGATCGCCGAGGCCACCGCTGCCGCCGTGACCGCGGTGGCGGAGTCCCTCGCCAAGGAAGGCGGGCAGCAGGCGGCTAATCTGAAAGTCGCCGAGCAGTACGTCAACGCCTTCGCCTATCTGGCCAAGACCAACAACACCCTCATCGTCCCCGCCAACATGGGCGACATGGCCACGCTGATCACCTCGGCCATGACCATGCTCGATCGAACCAAGGCCGACCAGGCCAAGCCCGCCTGAACCGGCTTACCCGGCGGGTGGCGCCGCGGCGGCCTTGGCGGGGTTGATGACTATCTGGTTGAGCAGCACCAGACCGAGCAGCATCAGGCCGATGGCGTCAGTGATGAGGCCGG
>CAKKSJ010000427.1 GCA_919902965.1 Burkholderiales bacterium | reverse complement strand
TCCGCGCAAGCTGAAGCGTAAGTGCCTATTTCCCGGAATTGAGTATCTTGTCCACCCGGTTAAGCCGCAGACGGTAGGCATCCGGCATACCGGAACCCAGCAGCGGACGCAGATAGTACCGGTAGGCATCGGTGACATCGGTTCCGCTGGGGGCGATGAACTCGTCTTCCATGACGCGCGTCTTCCCCGCCACCGATTCCAGCGGCACCAGCTGATAATCGACCGAGTAAAAGCCGGTGCGCTTGATCGCCACCGAACCGTCGCAATCGCCCCACATGGCGTACTGCACCGCTTTTTCGCCGACCTCGCGTGCTTCGCGCTGATCGACATCGGACACACAGCCCATGAACGAGCGCTGCACATATCCGAAGGTGTCGCCGCGCACGCGCTTGATGCCCAGCTTGTGCTTGATTTCGTCGCATAGCAGGTCGGCCAGGGCGCCGGTACCGGAAAGCTGCACATTGCCGTGCGCATCGCGCTCCACCTTGGACGTCAGCTGGGTGATGATGGGATTGCCCTGGCTGTCATGAATGCCTTCGGAGGCGGCGATCACGCAGCGCCCATGCTTGTCGTAGCTGGCTTTCACGTCCTGCAGAAACCTGTCGATGCTGAAAGTGCGTTCCGGGACGTAGATCAGGTGCGGGCCGTCGTCCGGAAATTTCTTTCCCAGCGCCGATGCTGCCGTCAAGAAGCCAGCGTGCCGGCCCATGACCACGGCCAGGTACACTCCGGGGAGCGCCGCGTTGTCCAGATTTGCACCCATGAATGCCTGCACCACAAAACGGGCGGCCGACGGAAAGCCCGGTGTGTGGTCGTTGCCGACCAGATCGTTATCGATGGTTTTCGGTATATGGATGCAGCGTAGCGGGTAGTCCGCGCGCTTGGCTTCTTCGTTGACGATACGCACCGTGTCGGAAGAATCGTTGCCGCCGATGTAGAAGAAGTAACCGATGCCATGCGCCTTCAGCACCTTGAAGATCTCCTGGCAGTAGCGCAGGTCGGGCTTGTCGCGCGTCGACCCGAGCGCGGACGAGGGCGTGTCGGCCACCATCTCGATGTTGTGGCTGGTTTCCCGCGTGAGGTCTAGAAACTCCTCGTTAACAATCCCGGATACCCCGTGATAGGCGCCGTACACCAGTTCGACATTGCGGAATTTGCGCGCTTCGAGCACCACCCCCGCCATCGACTGGTTGATCACGGCAGTCGGGCCTCCGCCCTGAGCGACTAGGACTTTCCCGTAAGGCATGATCTGATGGCTCC
>CAKKSJ010000426.1 GCA_919902965.1 Burkholderiales bacterium | reverse complement strand
GGGGACTTTCCCGTCAAGCGGGATCGAGACCTTCGGGGCGTATCCCCTCATATTGTAATGAACTCTTTGGAACGGACATTGGCGTTAAGGGCATGGCTCAATGGCCTTTTTCCCGCGGAAAAATGGGACATCGAGCCGGCGTCGGCGGACGCCAGCTTCCGCCGCTATTTCCGCATGCGCTTTCCCGACCGCGGCGAGAGCCGCATCGTCATGGACGCGCCGCCGCAACAGGAAGACTGCCGGCCCTTCATTCAGATCGCGGGCCTGCTGCGTCAGGCCGGCCTCAATGCGCCCGCGGTGCTGTCCCAGGACCTGGAGCAGGGCTTTCTGCTGCTCACCGATCTGGGCACCACCACCTATCTGACGGCGCTGCAGCACAACGACGCCGATGCGGACGTTTTGTTCGGCGCTGCTACCGATGCGCTCATCGCCTGGCAGCTCGCCAGCCGTCCGGGCGTGCTCCCGCCGTATGACGCGGCATTGCTGCAGCGCGAGCTCGATCTGTTTCCCGACTGGTATCTGGCGCGGCACCTGGGTTTGGCGCTCGCGCCGCAGCAGCGCGCGCAACTGGAGCGCATGTTTGCCTTAATCCTGGAAAACAATCTGGCGCAGCCCGCGGTGTACGTGCATCGCGACTACATGCCGCGCAACCTCATGCTCTCGGCACCCAACCCGGGTATCCTCGATTTTCAGGACGCCGTCTACGGACCGGTCAGCTACGACATTGCGTCGCTGGTGCGCGACGCCTTCATCAGCTGGGAAGAGGAGCGCGCGCTCGACTGGATCGTGCGCTACTGGGACAAGGCGCGCCGCGCCGGTCTGCCGGTGGGCGCCGACTTCGGCGACTTCTACCGCGACCTCGAGTGGATCGGCTTGCAGCGCCACCTGAAAGTGCTGGGCATTTTCGCGCGCATCCGGCACCGCGACGGCAAACCGGCTTACATCGAAGATGCGCCGCGCTTTCTCAACTACGTGCGCGGCGTCGCCACGCGCTACAACGCGCTTGGCCCGCTCGTACAGCTATTGGACCAGATCGAGAATTGCCAGCCGTTGCAGGGCAAGCCATGAAAGCCATGATCCTCGCCGCCGGACGCGGCGTGAGAATGCGCCCGCTCACAGACACCACGCCCAAGGCGCTGCTCGCAGCGGGCGGCAAGCCGCTGATCGTCTGGCAGCTGGAGAAACTGGCACGCGCCGGTTTCACCGAGGCGGTGATCAACCACGCCCACCTCGGTCACCTGATCGAGGCCGCGCTCGGCGACGGATCGCGCTTCGGTATATCGATCCGCTACTCAGCCGAGCGCGTAGCGCTCGAAACCGCAGGCGGCATCGCCTACGCCATGTCGCTGCTAGGCGCCGCACCGTTTCTGGTAATCAACGCCGACATCTTCAGCGACTACGACTTCTCCGCGCTCGCCAGCCTGGACCTGCGCGACAGGCTCGCGCACCTGGTGCTGTTAGATAATCCGCCGCAGCACCCGCGCGGAGATTTCGCCCTGGAAGCAGGACAGGTGCGCGAATCCGGCGCGCAGTTGCTCACTTTCAGCGGCGTGGGGGTGTACGCGCCGCGCCTGTTCGCCGGTATTCCAGTTGGCGCCAGGCTCGCGCTGGCGCCGCTTTTGCGCAAGGCCATGGCCTCGAACCAGGTGTCCGGGGAGCACTTCCACGGCCGCTGGCATGACATCGGCAGCGCCGAGCGCCTGCATGCCCTGGATGCGAGACTGAGCGGCGGCAGCGCATGAAATGGGGTCGTACCTGGAGCAAGTCACGCGATCCGGGCTGTACAATCACCTTAGAGGCCATTTCAGAATTGCCGAAATGGCCCCTGACATAGGGGAGCATGAGGGGATGCGCCGCGAAGCAAGTCCCCGCAGGGGATTTCCCCTCATTTTGTAATGAACTCTTAATCCGCGCAAACCTGGGACCGCACCCGAACACCACACCATGACCGACATCAAAGCCTATGCAAGCCGCCGCGCCGCCCTGCTTGCGCAAATGCAAAGCGGCATTGCCATCCTTCCCACCGCGCCGGAGCGCGTGCGCAACCGCGACAGCGTCTATCTCTACCGATACGACAGCTATTTCTATTATTTGTGCGGCTTTCAGGAGCCCGAAGCGGTGCTGGTGCTCATTGCCGGGGACCAGCCGCAAAGCCTGCTTTTCTGTCGCGAGAAAAACCTGGAGCGCGAAACCTGGGAGGGATTCCGCTACGGTCCGGAAGCGGCCAGGGAAACCTGCGGCGTCGATGCCGCCTATCCCATCGGCCAGCTGGACGAAAAGCTGCCAGGGCTGATGGCCAACCAGCCGGCCCTGTACTACGCGCCGGGCATGGATGCGGACTGGGATGCGCGCATCATGCGCTGGCTGAATCAGGTGCGCGCGCAAAGCCGCGCCGGCATCAGCGCGCCGCAGCACATTCACGATATACGCACTGCGCTGGATGAAATGCGCCTATTCAAGGACGCGCGCGAGCTCGAGATCATGCGCCGCGCCGCCGGCATTTCCGCCAAGGCGCACGAACGCGCCATGCGCGCCACGCGGCCGGGCAGAATGGAGTATGAAATCGAAGCGGAGCTTCTCTATGAATTCCGCCGCCACGGCGCGCAGTTCCCCGCCTATTGGCCCATCGTCGCCGGCGGCGCCAATGCCTGCGTATTGCATTACAGCGCCAACAGTGCACGGCTCGATGACGGTGCGCTGCTGCTGATCGACGCCGGTTGCGAACTCGACGGCTATGCCTCCGACATCACCCGCAGCTATCCGGTAAACGGCAAATTCAGCGGCGCGCAGAAAGACGTGTATGAACTGGTGCTCGCCGCGCAGGCTGCCGCCCTCGCCGCGACCCGGCCCGGCGCCGCCTGGGACACGCCGCACGAAGCGGCGGTGCGCGTGCTCGCACAGGGCATGATCGACTTCGGCCTGTGCCAGGGCAGTCTTGAGCAGGTGCTGGAAACGGGCGACTACAAGCGCCACTACATGCATCGCACCGGCCATTGGCTGGGACTGGATGTGCACGACACCGGCGAGTACAAAATCGACGGCAAATGGCGGCCGCTCGCCGCCGGCATGACGCTTACGGTCGAGCCCGGCTGCTATATTCGCGCCGCAGAAGGCGTGCCCGACGCCTATTGGAATATCGGCGTGCGCATCGAGGACGACGTGCTCGTGACGGCGGACGGCTGCGAGGTGATCACGGCCGCAACGCCGAAGAGCGTCGCCGCCATAGAAGCCCTGGTGGGCAAAGACTGAGGCGTCCTGTATCTTTTATTGTCATGGACACTGAAGCGCCGGACATACTGATTGCGGGCGGCGGGCCGGTGGGCGCCGCACTCGCGCTTGCGCTGGAAGGCAGCGGGCATACAGTGGTGCTCGCCGAGGCGCGTAGTGCCGCTAGCAGCGGTGCGCGTAGTGCCGCTGGCGGCGCGGCGCGCAGCGCGCCGGCGGGCGACGCGCGCGCGATCGCCTTGTCCCATGCCAGCCGCCTGATACTCGAACGCCTGAACGCCTGGTCGGGACTCGCGGTCACGCCGATCGAAACCGTCCATATTTCGCAGCAGGCGGGCTTTGGCCGCACCCTGATCAGCGCTGCCGAATTCGGCCTGCCCGCACTGGGCTATGTCGCCAATTACGACGACCTGCAACAAAGTCTGTACGCCGCGCCCTGCTCGGCGAAGCGCCTATCCGGCGCGAGGCTGACCGGGTTCGACGGCAACACGGCGACGCTGTTGACACAGGAAGGAGAACGCGCATTCGCGCCGCGACTGACGGTATTTGCCGACGGTGCGCGCATTGTGGACGAGGACGCCGCATCCGCCTATAGCAAGGACTATCATCAGGCCGCGCTGATTGCCTGGGTAAAAACCGTGCAAGCGCATCGTGGCAGGGCGTGGGAGCGGTTTACGCCCGAGGGACCGCTTGCGCTGCTGCCGCACGGCGCCGGCTATGCCCTGGTGTGGACGACCGGGGTGGATCGCGGTGCGCAGCTGCGCGCCCTGGACACGCCGGCTTTCCTCGCCGAATTGCAGGCGTCCTTTGGCGATCGCCTGGGTGGCTTCGTCGAAGCGGGTGCGCGCAGCGCATTCCCGCTGGCGCTGCGCTATCGGCGCGAGGAAACAAAGCCGCACAGTCTCGCCGTGGGCAACGCGGCGCAAACCCTGCACCCGGTCGCCGGCCAGGGATTCAACCTGGGCCTGCGCGACGCCTGGGAACTGGCCCGCCTCGCGCGCGAAACCCGCGAACCCGGCAGCGACAGTTTCATCGACGCTTACCGCCGCGCGCGCGCGCTCGACCGCCGCGCGGGCATCCGCTTCACCGACGGACTGATCAGCTTGTTTTCCCGTTCCGATGCGCTGTTCAGATTCGGCCGTGGCGCGGGGCTGCTGGCCCTCGATCTGCTCCCCTTTGCCCGGCGTTTCGTGGCGCGGCGCATGATCTATGGAGCACGCGCCCTGCCGTAAGGCAAGAAAACTATTTGCGCCGGAAGCGTGAATATTTCGATTTATCTTCGCCGGCGATTGGGTATAGAATTACTTCCCCTCCCGCAAAAAAAACTTTCGAACGAAATGAGAATCGGACCTCACGAGTTGCGCAACAATCTATTCGTTGCGCCGATGGCAGGGGTCACGGATCGCCCGTTCCGCCAGTTGTGCAAGAAATTCGGCGCCGCTATGGCGGTGTCGGAAATGGTGGCGTCCAACTCCTTGTTGTGGGGCAGCGAAAAGACGCGGCGGCGCGCCAATCATGAGGGCGAACCCGATCCGATTTCGGTGCAAATAGCCGGCGCTGATCCCCGCATGATGGCCGATGCCGCCCGCTACAACGTCGGCGAGGGCGCGCAGATCATCGATATCAACATGGGTTGTCCGGCAAAAAAGATTTGCAACGTGATGGCCGGTTCCGCGCTGCTGAAAGACGAACTGCTGGTCGGGCACATCCTCGATGCCGTGGTCAAAGCGGTGGACGTGCCGGTGACGCTCAAGATTCGCACCGGCTGGGACCAGAACCACAAGAACGCACTGAGCTTCGCGCGCATTGCCGAGGAAAGCGGCATCCAGCTGCTCTCGATCCACGGGCGCACGCGCGCCTGCGGCTACACCGGTCAGGCGGAGTACGACACCATCGCCGCGGTCAAACGCGCCAGCCGCCTGCCGGTGGTCGCCAACGGCGACATCTCCACGCCAGAAAAAGCCAGGTATGTGCTCGACCACACCAAGGCCGACGGCATTATGATCGGCCGCGCGGCCCAGGGCCGGCCGTGGATTTTCCGCGAAATCGCCTACTACCTCAAGACCGGGGCACACTTGCCGCCGCCGCTGGTGACCGAGATCCACCAGGTGCTGATTGCGCACCTCTATGATCTCTACGCGTTCTACGGCAGCGATACCGGCGTCAAGATCGCGCGCAAGCACATTTCCTGGTACACCAGGGGACTGGCCGGATCGGCCGGTTTCCGTCACGCGATGAATCAGTTGCAGAACCTAGAAGAGCAACTCGCCGCGGTGAACCGGTTTTTCGATCAACAAGCGCAGCAGTTCGAATACCTGCGCTATGAGGAGGAGTTGGCAGCATGACACCGCGCGCCAGTGAAATCGCAGAATGCGTACGCAAGGCCCTGGAGAAATATTTCAAGGACCTGGACGGAGAACGGCCGCGCGCCGTCCACGAGATGGTATTGAAGAACGTCGAAAAGCCGATGATCGAAGTGGTGCTGGCCCGCGCGGAGGGCAACCAGACGGTCGCCGCCAAGTGGCTGGGCATCAACCGCAACACATTGCGCAAGAAAATCGAACATCTGAAAATAAAGCTGTAGCAGCAAAGCGCGGCCGCTGCGGGACATGCGCAGCCCTTCGCCCTCGCCGCACACCGCCATTCACCCACCCCTTACCGCCCAGGCCTAGAAATGAGCATCCTCGTCAAGCAGGCCCTCATCAGCGTATCCGACAAAACCGGAATCGTCGACCTCGCGCGCGCGCTGGCGCAGATGCAAGTCGCGATTCTGTCCACCGGCGGCACCGCCAAGCTGCTCGCGCAGAACGGCATCGCCGTGACCGAAGTGGCCGAGTACACCGGCTATCCGGAAATGCTCGACGGGCGC
>CAKKSJ010000425.1 GCA_919902965.1 Burkholderiales bacterium | reverse complement strand
ATGAAGCCTGCGTAACAAATGCGGAGAAACACGGGTACATGGCGGTCCCGGCCAGGCCCAGGAGCAACTCGCCGAACACGAGCCAGTTGCCGGTAAGCGCGTTCAGGGCTGTCTTTGAGCGCAGCGAAAGCACCGCGGCAGAAGAAAGCATCAACACCGGCTAATTGCGCTCCAGATTGCACTCCAGCCAATACTGCGCACGCGGCGGCCATCATTGACCAGATGACGATGATCCAACTCATCGAGCCTGCAACATCTGCGACGCATCAGTGTCGATCGCGTTGCTGTTGTCCGATCACCCACTGGTGATCGCATTTCTGGCAGCGGACGTAAATCGGCCGCACACCGACACGAACCGAAAAAGCGCCGTAGCTTCCGCAGGACTTGCAGGTGGCCGAGTTTGCGCATAACTGGGCAAACGAAAACTGCATCCAGAAGCGGCGAAACGAATCAATAATCGCGATACCGAGCAGGTACAGCACGATAATCGACAGGATGGAAAAGATACCGGAGAAATGAAATCCGACAAATTCGACAATGGCGGCAAACAGGAGACCGCACATCAGGCAGCTCAGCAGCCAGGCAAAGCTCGCATACAGCTGGCGTTCATGCCAGCGATTGAACTTCAAGTGTTGCACGAGCCTGTTTTGCAAAATTTCGACCTCAGCTGAAGTTGTATATTACCGAGGTCGACCAAACTCCGGAATTATTGATATTCGTCCGGCCACCGGCAAACTCGAGCGGGCGTCACCCGATCAAAACGCCGATGTTCATGCACGCCCCGGTCAGCATAGTCCGCATGATGCGGACATGGGCCGGCATCCAAGACCAGCCCTGCGCCGGAGCCTGCGAAGTTGCCATAGAATGGCTTCCAGAGCCATTCTCCTGGAGATTTCGGATTTCTGCCGGCCGGCATCCCTGCGGTATCTCGGCAGGTTTCTTAGGCCGGGATTCTGCAATCCGGCCGCTGCGGCGAGAACTCGGCCGTCGCGTCGCTGTCACAGGCATAGAAT
>CAKKSJ010000424.1 GCA_919902965.1 Burkholderiales bacterium | reverse complement strand
GAGAAAGCGATGATGATGGCCAAGGAAGTGCTGATGGCGCCGCTCGACATGCACGAGTTGCTCGCGCGCGGGCCGAAATCCAAACTGGAAGAACTGCGCATCGAACTTTACACGAAGATCAATGCGCTCGGCATCGGTGCACAGGGCCTGGGCGGCCTGTCCACGGTGCTCGACGTCAAGATCAGCGACTACCCCACGCACGCCGCGAACAAGCCCATCGCGATGATCCCCAACTGCGCCGCCACGCGCCACGCGCATTTCGTGCTGGACGGCTCCGGCGCCGTCTCGCTGGATCCGCCCGCGCTCGAGGATTGGCCCAAGGTGACCTGGGCGCCCGCCTCTACGGCGAAGCGCGTCAATCTCGACACGCTCACCGCGGCCGAGGTCGCCGCCTGGAAACAGGGCGACATCCTACTCGTCTCGGGCAAGATGCTCACCGGCCGCGACGCCGCGCACCAGCGCATCCAGGAAATGCTGGGCAAGGGCGAAAAACTGCCGGTGGATTTCACCAACCGCGTGATCTACTACGTCGGCCCGGTCGATCCGATCAAAGGCGAAGTGGTCGGACCGGCCGGCCCGACTACCGCCACGCGCATGGACAAGTTCACCGAAATGATGCTTGCGCAGACCGGGCTCATCGGCATGATCGGCAAATCCGAGCGTGGTCCGGTAGCGATCGAGGCAATCAAAAAACACAAGGCGGCCTACCTCATGGCCGTCGGCGGCGCCGCCTACCTCGTCGCCAAGGCAATCAGGAAATCGCGCGTGCTCGCCTTCGGCGACCTCGGCATGGAAGCGATCTACGAGTTCGACGTGAAGGATATGCCGGTGACGGTGGCGGTCGATTCCAGCGGCGCCTCGGTACACCAGACCGGTCCGGCCGAGTGGGAAAAGAGGATCAGGGAGTTCAAGATCCCGGTTGCCGTAGCGTGACCTCAGCGCCCCCCGCGCGGGGAGCGGTTTAGCCTTGCAGGGCAAACCCTTTCCGCGCTGGCTGAGCATTGCGATGCTGCTGGTCATCGCGACCACCTTCGGCAGTAACCACATCGCCGCCCGCTATGCCATCGATCACGGCGTCAATATCACCACGGCGGTAGCGGCGCGCTCCATCGGCGCAACGCTGTTCGTGGGGGTTCTGGTGCTGGTCAGCCGCGTGCCGCTGGCGCTGCCGGCCGCAACACGCTGGCGCGCCATCGCGATCGGCGCACTCATCGCAGTGCAAAGCTACTGCATCTATTCGGCGGTCGCGCGCATTCCGGTGGCGCTCGCGCTGCTCGCCTTCAACACCTTTCCGATGATGTTCTCGCTCATCGCCTGGGCCGTGGACAGCGAACGTCCGGCGCGGCGTGCGCTCATCGCGATGCCGGTCGCGCTGTGCGGGCTGGCGCTCGCGCTCGATGTGTTCGGCGCGCGCGGCGACATCGCGGGCCGCTGGTCCGAGATCGGCGCCGGCGTCGGCTTTGCCCTGGGCGCGGCGGTATCTTTCTCTACCGCCCTGTATTTGACTTCGCGCTGGCTCAAGGACATGGACGGCCGGCTGCGCACGCTGCTCACCATGAGTACCGTCGCGGTGCTCATGCTGGCTGCGGGCTTGGTTGCCGGCAATCTGGCGCTGCCCGCGAACGCCGGCGGATGGCTGGGCATGGGCCTGCTGATGCTTTTTTACGGAACGGCGTTCACCGCCTTGTTCGTGCTGCTGCCTCGCCTGGATGCCTTGAACAACTCGGCGGCGCTGAATTTCGAGCCGATCGCAGTGCTGTTTCTCGCCTGGCCCATCCTCGGCCAGAGCGTCGCGCCGCGGCAGATCCTGGGCGCGCTGGTGGTGGTCGGTGCCGTGATCGCCCTGGGTACGGCAAAACGCTAATGCATTCCACACTCGACACGCATTTCATCGCGATCCGCCACGGCGAAACCGAATGGAATAGGGAGAGCCGCTTCCAGGGACACCTAAACAGCGTGCTCAATGGCGAAGGCATGGCGCAGGCGCAGGCTCTGGGCGTACGCCTCGCGCGGGAACGATTCGACCTGCTGCTCTCCAGCGATCTGGGCCGCGCGCTGCAGACTGCGAGCGCCATCGCGATGCGCACCGGACACGAAATTGTGGTCGAGCCGCGCCTGCGCGAACGCAGCATGGGGATTTTTCAGGGACTCACCCCGGCGCAGGTACAGGCACGCTACCCCGAGGACTACGAGCGCTTTCGCTCCCACGATCCCGATTACGTCATTCCCGATGGTGAAAGCATGCGCCAGCTGTTCGAACGCAGTGTCGCCTGTTTCAGCGAACTCGCCCAGCGCCATGCCGGATTGACGCTGGCGACAGTCACCCACGGTGGCGTACTCGCCATGCTCTACCGTCACGCGACCGCGATGCCGCTGGAGCGGCCGCGCGACTTCCCGCTGCACAACACCGGCGTCAATCGTTTCCGCCACCGCCTGGGCGCTTGGCAATTGCAGCACTGGGGCGATATCGCTCATCTGGAAAATGTACTGGATGACACGCAATAGGCACCCTGCACGAAACAACGCTGATCGCCGTTGCCGGCAGTCGGTGCTAAAATATTTGCGACAGCAAATCCCCCTACTTTCGTCTTTGAGCCCATGAGGAGCCTTGCATGCCTGCCCACACTACCGAAGCCATTCGTTCTGTCGCGCTGGTCGGTCACGGCGCCTCCGGCAAGACCACCCTGGCGGAAGCCTTGCTTGCACGCGCGGGCGCAATCAAGTCCGCCGGCAGCGTGGAGCGCGGCAATACCGTCTGCGACCACGATCCCCTGGAAAAAACCTACGGCCATTCGCTCAATTCCGCGCTGGTGAATTTCGCCTGGCATGACACCCATATCCATCTGATCGACACGCCTGGTTATCCCGATTTCGCCGGTCAGGCGATAGGCGCGCTCGCTGCGGTGGACACCGCGGTCGTTGTCATCAACGCGCAATCAGGCATTGAACTCACCACGCGGCGCATGATGAACTGGGCGCAGGCGCGCGGCCTGTGCCGCATGATTGTGGTCAACAAGATCGATGCAGACAACGTCGATCTGCCACAATTGCTGGTCGATATCCAGGAAGTCTTCGGCAAGGAATGCCTGCCGATCAATCTGCCGGCGCACGCCGGCAAAGACATTGTCGACTGCTTCTTCAACCCCGACGGTGATTCCGATTTCTCCTCGGTCAAGTTGGCGCACGCGGCTCTGGTTGATCAAGTGGTGGAAGTCGACGAGGAACTGATGGCGCTCTATCTCGAGCAGGGCGAAATCAGCCCGGATCAACTGCATGCGCCGTTCGAGAAGGCATTGCGTGAAGGCCATTTGATACCGGTATGTTTTGTCTCGGCCAGGAACGACGCCGGCGTGGCTGAATTGCTCGACATACTGGCGGGACTCGCGCCCAATCCCACCGAGGGCAACCCGCCCCCGTTTCTGCGCGGCGAAGGCGCCGACGCGACGGAGTTCCACGCCGAACCCGATCCGGCCAAACACGTGCTTGCCCATGTGTTCAAAGTCATCATCGATCCCTATGTCGGCAAGCTCGGCATATTCCGCGTGCATCAAGGCACGGTGAAACGCGATTCGCAGTTGTACGTCGGCGACAACACCCGGCCGTTCAGAGTGGCGCACCTGTACCTGCTGCAGGGAAAGGAATACGTGGAGACCGATGCGCTGGTTCCCGGCGATATCGGCGCAGTTTCCAAGGTCGAGGAGATCGAGTTCGACGCGGTGCTGCACGATTCCCACGACGAAGACCACATTCGCTTGCGCCCGCTGGAATTCCCCGCACCGATGCACGGCCTCGCCGTAGAGACGAAAAAGAAAGGCGACGAACAGCGGCTGTTCGAAATCCTGCACAAACTGGAACTGGAAGATCCGTGTTTTCGCATGGAACGCCATCCGGCAACCAACGAGACGGTAATCCGTGCGCTGGGTGAACTGCATTTGCGCACCAAGCTGGAGAAACTGACCCAGCAATACAAGCTTGAGCTCGATACCAGGCCGCCGCGCATTCCTTACCGTGAGACCATCAGCCGCAACGCGGAAGGCCATTGCCGGCACAAGAAACAGACCGGCGGCGCCGGCCAGTTCGGCGAGGTATACCTGAAAATCGAGCCCTTGCCGCGCGGCTCGGGCTACGAATTCGTCGATCAGGTGAAAGGCGGCGTGATACCGACGGTGTTCATCCCCGCGGTCGAGAAAGGCGTGCGCATGGCGCTGGACTCCGGCGTGATTGCCGGTTATCCGGTGGAAGACCTGCGCGTCATCGTGTATGACGGCAAAAGCCATGCGGTCGATTCCAAGGAGATCGCCTTTGTTTCAGCGGGACGCAAGGCCGTGATCGACGCGTTCTCCAAGGCGGGACCGATCATGCTCGAGCCCATAGTCAATATCGACATCAGCGCACCGGATGCCTACGTAGGCGACATGACCGCGGAAATCGCCTCCAAACGCGGCCAGATCACCGGCACGCAGCAGCTCTCCGCGGACACCATCAGCACCACCGGCCAGGTGCCGATGGCGGAACTGGTGGATTTTCAGAACCGGCTGCGCTCGATCACCGGCGGACAAGCGTCGTATTCAGTCGAGTTCAGTCACTACGCGCAAGTGCCCGTACAGACGCAGCAGCAATTGATGTCGCAATACAAGGCGGCACGCGAAGAGGAATAGGCCGGCATTTCTTGCAGAGGTAGTTTGCGCCGCGTCGCAAGCTCGCTCCGGCTGCAGAACCTAGTATCGGGACACGTTATTTTTGCAACATGTCGACAGATGCAAACAATGTTTCGAAATTAGTGATTCGTTGTACTAGGGCCGGCCGAACAGCCTGCAAAAGCGCAGCGCTTCCGCGTACGGAAAGACATCCTGCATTTGCTGCGCCGCGATGCGCCGCTGCATTGTCTGCCAATATCCGCAATCGAGCAGATCGGCGTGATGGCGCATGAAACAGCTGCGCACCCTTTCATCCGTCAGCAGGAAAGTCTCGAATTCCTCCGGAAAGATATCGTTGGGCGCCACCGAATACCAGGGCTCGGAGGCCATTTCCTGCTCTTCAGTCTGCGGCTTCGGCAGTTTCCTGAAATTGCAGTTGGTGAGGTAGTCGATTTCATCGTAGTCGTAGAACACAACCCTGCCGTAGCGGGTCACGCCGAAGTTCTTGAACAGCAGGTCGCCCGCAAAGATATTGGCCGCGGCAAGCTGCTTGATCGCCAGACCGTATTCGTCGATCGCGTACTCACGTTGTTGCGCGTCCGCTTTGTCGAGATATATATTGAGCGGCACCATGCGCCGCTCGATATACATGTGCTTGATCACGATGGTATCGCCCTCCTCTTCGATCAGCGAGGGGGCGAGCGTGCGCAACTCGTCCAGCAATTGCGCCGAAAACCGCTTACGCGGAAAAGCGACATCAGAGTATTCCAGCGTGTCGGCCATGCGGCCGACGCGGTCGTGGTGTTTCACCAGCCAGTACTTCTCCTTGACCAGCTTGCGCGTGACTTCCTTCGGCGGAGCGATCACGTCCTTGATCACCTTGAACACATAGGGATAGGAAGGCAGGGTAAACACCGACATCACCAGGCCGCGTATGCCGGGCGCAATCGTGAAGTCGTCGCTGGAATGGCGCAGGTGATGCAGAAAATCGCGGTAGAAAAGATTCTTGCCGTGCTTTTGCAGGCCGATCAGGGTATAGATTTCCCACTGCGGTTTGTACGGCAGCATCCCGCGCAGAAACTGCACATACGCGGAGGGCACCTCCATGTCCACCAGGAAATAGGCGCGGTTGGTGCTGAAGAATATGTCGAGCTGCTGGCGCTCCAGCAGCACCGTGTCCAGATACAGTTTTCCAGCGCCGTCGTTGAGCACCGGAATGACAAACGGATAGTCCTGGTTGCCGTTAATCATCTTGCCCACGAGGTAGGCGCCTTTGTTGCGGTAGAACAGCGACGACAGGATCTGAATCTGGTGGTTCGCCTCCAGGCGCAGCGGCCGCGGCAGCAGCTTGCGCCACATGCGCAGCACGCAACGCAGATCGCGGTGAGCGTCGGCGAACGGACGCTGCAGTCCTATGTCCCGCAACATGCGCGCTACGGTCGGGCGCATGCCGTATTTCCCCGGGTAGTAGGAACGATACGACGGCGGCTCGGAATCGATATGCTCGGTCGACACGGCCGGGCGCACGAAAATGAAATTATTGTTGAAATAAGTCCGGTGCAGGATCTTGCAGCATACCGAGTTGAAAAAGGTCTCCGCGCATTCCGGCTGCTTGTGATAAGTCAGCAGGCCGATATAGTGCAGCTTGATTTTCTGCCAGGCGGCGTCGTCACGCGATTCGGGACGAAATCCGCGCTCGATGTGCTCGACCGCTTCCATCACGCGCTTGTCGTAGAAATCGATGCGTTCGCGCGACGCATTCTGCACGGCGGCCCAGTTGCCGGTTTCGAAATTACATTTCGCCTCCTGGCAGGCCTCGCGGAAAATGCGGTAATGCTTGTTGAAGCCCTGCAGCATTACCTGCGCAACGCTCAGTGTCAGGTCTTTCTGCTCGGATGCCGCGGGAATCGGCGGTAGTGGCTGCAGCATGCTGTGCGCAGGCCGGGGCTAGAGAACGCGCACGCCGTCTTCGAATTTTTCCCCGCCTCCCCCTGCGTTGAAGGCGCTCACCGGGTAGAACGCGCGGAAATCCGCGTCCACCCTGTCATAGGGAAACTCGGACCAGACGCCGTGGTCCTTGACGTACTCCATGTGGCGCCGCCGGCGCGCGTCATAGGGCTGAAAAATCGCGTCCGAGCGGCCGTCGAACTCGGTGGGCAGCACGCCGAAACGGGTGCACAGCTCGATATTGAACGCCGGCGCCGCCTTCACCCACTGGCCCTCCAGGTACAGCACGGCATAACCGTGGTGCATGAAATAAGTCGTGCCGCCCATCAGCGCCTTGAGTTTTTCGGTGGTCAGATGATTGACTACGTCGGACAGCCCGATGGCGCAGGGAATGCCCAGCGCGCGCGCGCACGCGGCGAGCAATATGGCCTTGGGTATGCAATACGCCGATTTGGCCGTGAGCACATGGCTGGCGACGTAAATGGCCGGGTCCAGGCGCATCGAGAACGGATCGTAGCGGATGCCGTCGCGCACCGCGTAGAACAGTTTCACGGCGCGCTCGATATTGGTCTTTGCCGCGCCCGCCGCCTGCTCGGCGAAACGCCGCACGGCGTCCTTGTCCGAATCGATGAAACGCGTGCTCTGCAGGTACTCAGGACCGGGTATCGGCTTGCGATCGGCGGGTGTATGGATCATGGGTCGGTATTGTAGCAAGTTGCCGGCCTATTTCTCCCTGGTCATGTTCTCCGGCCGCACCCAGGCGTCGAACTGTTCAGCCGGCACTTCTATCGAGCCGAAGCTGTCGCGTTCGATGCGTTGTGCGTTCATGTTTCGCTCCTCGCAGGGCCAGGCTCCATGATAATGACGGATTAGGGGATTTCAGGCTAGCCGCGCATTCAAGCGCACACCGGGAGCGCGCGCAAGCCACCAGCGCGCGCCGCACTTGCGCGCGTCTGGTGCACTGCGCGGTTATGCGACGTTCTGCATCTTGTTGGCAAAGTCGCGCCCAGAAGTCGGCGGCGGAAGCGGCTTGCCGTCCTTGTGATAGAGCGCGATGGCATCTTCGACGACGGAACAGAGTTCGTGAAAGACCGCTTTTTCATCCGATCCGTGGCATCCTCCATAAATGAGACCCGGAGAACTTCCGACGTAGCATTGGTCCTCCTCGGACCATTCAACAATCTTCGCGTATCTCGTACTTTCCTTCATGACTTTGACTCCTCGATCGCACGTCGAACCGCACGCACCTGGTAGTGTTTAGCGTCAGCTCCAGGGGCGCCAGATATTGTGATCGGTTTCGTGACTTTCGGGTGCACAAAGTTTCGATGGCTCCCTTTGCCACCCCGATCGACGAAACCGGACCTCTCTAGATCGGAGATCAATTCTCGAATCTTGGGCGGCATGCCGTCACAATCCTCATTTGCGGCGCATAACGTCGTGCTGTGCGGCCGGCCAGCACAGACGCTTGATCTCCTGGGACGCTGGCGGCCGGTCCGCACCAGCTATCTGTTGGGCGGCGCATAGGACGCCAGACGACCAATGGCAAGACACCCTGGATAGCGCACGGTCTCTTGTGAAGTAATCAATGCCGACCAAGCCACGAAGTCAAGTGCGGCGTCACGGGCTCGCGCTAGTGAACCCTGAAGTAGCGGCTCTATCGGCACTCCTCCTTTCTCCATTACACCGAAGCTCACGCCAAAGCGCCGGTCCGCAACGGCTGCTTCAAGACTCGACGCCTCAGAGCATGCATCCTCAAGTTTGCCCAATACTGTTTCGAAACCGCCGGGATCGTTGAACCAGTAAATTTTCGCCTCGAACGCGGTTGAAGTGCCCGTCATGTCAAGCACTACGTCCGCGCGTCCTTTGCGATTGTTCGCCGGGCCAATTCGGTCGGTCTTCACTTCGGAGATCCCTCGGATGTCGAGATGCCAACCGGCGGCAACAATTAACCCAGCAAGAGTCTGTTCAACATACCATCGCTCCCTGGTCTGGGGAAATGTCTCGCACGCAAGCGAATAGAGATTGACCCACTCATTCAGCAGTGGACGGAGGTCAGCTGCCCGCTCCGACACGTCGACGCCGGTGTTCCACGTGCTCATTAGGCCGCCCAACGCCTGAATTAAGCCGAGCCGCGAAGCGGCTTCGGCTTGAATGAATTGTTAGGCGCCCGGTGGTGACCGGAGTAGGCCTGCCACATAACCCGACGCCGCATTACACATTGTGCATTGGAAACCAGACGCCGCGCACTGGCATAGGACCAGCGTTTGGAACGACGTGATTCTGATCAAGGGTGGCGAACTCCACACCGGCAATCACGGCGGTAATTTCTTCGCCCGATCGGGGATAGCCGTAAAGGCGAAGCAATTGCAGGGCCTCATCTTGTGACGCGGCAGTTGCCCCGTACCCAAGGCCGGTGCTTGTCTGGAACCAGTATGGGATGAGCATTTGGGGCCTAACGTCCGAATTGTGCGGCGCCGACAGGCGTCCGCACCAATGAATAGTTAGAAGGCGGCTCACGAAAGGATGCATTTGCAGCGCCATGGGCACAAAAATTGGTTGTTCCTTTCGGCACCCTTTTGTCGACTTGAATCCCACTTCGATTGAACGCAAAGCTCGATACCATCCCGCCAACGGCGGGCACGCGACC
>CAKKSJ010000423.1 GCA_919902965.1 Burkholderiales bacterium | reverse complement strand
CTCCCGCCCCTTCCTGCAGCGGCAAGCCGCATTGCCGCAGGGTATCATTCTTCGCGCCAGCGTCCCCGAACAAACGTGCTGGCAAGCGCCGAGCTTGGCTGCCAGCGCGGCGATGCGGCAATGAAGCGGCGTCAGGCGGCTCTCGGCCGGCGGCATGGCTATTGACAGTGTTCCTACTATTATGTTATAGTAATAATATCAGAATGCCCAGGAGGCCCGCAATGCCATCAACCGCCGAACCCCCCAGCCAACTCCCACTCATCCACGTCGTCGAGTCAGACGACGTCCACCTGGCGAAACAGTCGGACCTTGTCTGGTTCGACGTGCTCCGAGAGCTCGACTGGAAGCGCTTCGTGCCCATCGCAGTAGAATACTATGAAGCGCTCTGGCTTTTCAACCAGAGGCAGGCCCAGGAGCGCGAAGAAAGGACCGCGGCCGCCAACGCCAATTCAGAAACCCAGCAAGAGGCCTCGCTTCGCCTCCTTCTGGAACGTCCCATCATGGGCGCGCAAAGACCTCTCATCGAACCGCCGCCGCAGCCGGAGCTTGAGCCCCTGCACGTCGATGCCTCCGCCATCCGCCCGGGCTGCGTCCCCGTGCGCATCGCGGGCCTTCGCCCCAAGTGCTTCTTCGCCATGTTCAAGGCCTTCGTGGGAATGTCTCTGCGGGGGCGCGCCCCCGAGCCGGAGGTAGTCTACGAGGAACTGCGCAGCAATCCCGGCTTCGCCAGGACCTGCGGCTTTACCCTCCCCGATGAGAAGAGAGGCTACCGCCACAGCGACGTGCCCAGCCTCAGAAAGCTGGAGCAGTTCGACCAGCTCATGGCCGACAACGGACTATGGCAGAAGGCCGCCGTGGGCCAGGTGGCAGAGAATCTCAAGGCGGGCTGCCTGGCGCCCGAGTCCACCCTCGTCCACGATACCACCCACTATCCGGCCTACTCTTCGATGCAGGTCGTGGAGCTCCCACAGAAACAACAGGGGCCGGCGCCCGCCGAAAAGCCCAAGCGCAAGTCCCAGCCCAAGGCCACCAAGAACTGCCGCTGCCAGGACCGATCTCGCTGCGCCCACCCCTGGGTATCGGCCGATCCAGGAGCGGGCACCGTGGTCAAGGCTGGGAAGCAGATGCACTGGGCCCACAAGGCCTCCACCCTCGGATTCGCCGGGCAAGAGGTCCTGCTCGACGCCGTGGCCATGACCGACGCCGCTTCCCACGACTCGCAGAGCCTGCTGCCCCACCTGGATCGTCTCCTCACGCTCCACCCCGAGCTCAACGGCAAGATCACGCGGTTGCTCGACGATAGCGCGGCCGACGACGAGGATATCAAGAAGCGCCTCGCGCGCGAGTACCACATCGAGTTGCTGGTCGCCCCCAATCCCCGCGGGCGCAAGCCCATCGAGAAGGACCTTCCGCGCGGCATCGACCACATCCGCAGCACAGGGACGCCCGTGTGCGTCCAGGACATCCCGCTCGACTTCCTGGGCTGCCGGCACGCGACCGGACAGTTCCTCTTCCGCGCGCCTCAAGGCTCGGATGGCAAGCCGGTCTGCGAGGGCTGCCCAAGAAAGTCTTCCTGCTGCCGGGACGGCGGGTCAAGGAGGCAGATCGCGCTGCCCTTCGCGCGCCTGCCCTGGCTCGATCCCCGCTTCCCGCAGCTTTCCCGCCGCTTCCAGAAGGCTTACGCCCGCCGCACCGTCATCGAGCGTATCCACAAGCTGATGAAGTACGACTTCGGCGACGAGCGGCTGACCAAGAGAGGCAACAAGGCCTTTCAGGCCAGGCTCGACAAGACGCTGCTGGCCATGCACTTGGTCGTCGCGTCGGCCTGAAGCCATCCCGCCCGTAGCACGGCCGCCCCGCCGGGTGACACGCTCAGCCCGGAGGGGACAGATTTGCGCGCCGGCCGCCGTTTTTGTGTCGTTGCCTCCCTGGGCGTTCTTCCGCGCTCAGACCGGGCACATCCAGGCTCTGCCTCGTGATCTGGCGTGGCCCAAAAACTGACTTTTCGGCAATTCATGCGTAGGCTCTTTACAAAGGAAGCCATCGCCGCAAGCCCCACAAGCGGGCAGCGGATCATTTCTTTATCAATCAGCGGGGAGGGGCTTTCACCCGTTTCGGCACGCGGACCATCGTGAAGAAGTATCTGGGGCTCGCGGCCAAAATCTGCCCCTCTTTGGCCGGCAAGCGCCTTTCCACACACAGCCTGCGACACACGACTGCTTGCCATCTGCTTGAGTCGAAGGTCGAACCCAATGTCATAAAAAGCTGGCTGGGTCATGCCTCCCTCCGTTCCACAGATCGCTACCTGGACACCGATTTGAACTACAAGCGCCGGATTCTGGAGCAATTCGGGCCGCCCCATTATGTGGCGAGTTCCTTGGAGCCCCAACGCGGCAGCTCCACCGGACAG
>CAKKSJ010000422.1 GCA_919902965.1 Burkholderiales bacterium | reverse complement strand
GCATTGGTGGGGACTTCCCTGCGAGATGGATCGCATCGGCGAGTTCGCCAAGGAGAAGGGACTGATCGTGCTGGAAGATGCCTGCCATGCTCACGGCGCCTCGCTGCAAGGCAAGTTCATGGGGTCGTGGGGCCGGATGGCCGCGTTCAGCTTTCAGGCCACCAAGCCGCTGCCCGCGATCGAGGGAGGCATGGCCGTCTATCAGGAGCGCGCGGATTACGAACGCGGCTCGACTCTGGGGCACCACGACAAGCCGCGGAGTTTTCCCGCGGACAGTCCGTATCGAAAATACTACGGGACGGGCTTTGGCCTGAAGTTCCGCATGCATCCGATGGCCGCGATTCTGGCCCGCAGCCAGCTGCGTGGCCTGGAGGAACGCAACGAAAAGATCGCGGCGCAAATTCGCCGGCTGAACGACCGCATCCGGCACTTGCCGGGTCTCTACGAGCAGACTGCACGACCAGACATGAAACGCATCTACTATGGCCACAACTCGCTGTTCATTGACGAAGCGCGGGCGGGCATGTCGCGAGAAGCGTGCGTCAAGGCCTTGCAGGCGGAAGGCGTCCAAGCCACTGCGAGCAGCTACCCGCTGCAACACAAGATGGCGTTGTATGCCGAGGCGAAATGGTGGCACCACGCGCCGGCGATCCCGGAGCTGCCCGGCTCGGAGCAGGCCAACCGCACTGAGATCGCGCTGCCCGTGTTCACCACCGAGCAGCCCGAGCTGGTGGACCAATACGCCAAGGCGTTCGAGAAGGTTTGGGCGCACCGCGGGAAATTGGGAAAAGCCTGAAGGCAGGAAGCCGGCTTCGATTCAGTTCCCCATGCAAACCCCGCCTCACCGGCCGCCTCACCCTTGAGTTCCTTCGCCCGGTCGCCGAAGATGTCTTCAGTCGGCGTGCGCTCGATGAGTCCGCCGACCAGCGTGTGAAAAAAAGCCGCCTGCGCCGGGAAGCGCTCGTGCTGCACCTTCACGCCGCTCTCCAGCGTGAGGAAACGCTCCGGCTTCAGGTTCGGCTGCGGCGTCTCCAGCACCCCCCTGTCTGCGCGATGTCGAACCGCGTGAGGTCCGACAGGTTCGGCGCGGCGAACTCTTGCGACACGCCGGCGAAAAGCGTGCCAGGATTCGCTCACGCCGATACGCCGGGAGCTCCGTGAGTGAGAGGTGCGTGGGCTTCATGCGTGTGGCAGCCTTCGGTTTCATTAGGCCGACGATCATACCGGACCTGATGTGGCAAGGGACACAAACCGGTGCCCGGTCACGCAATAGCGACGGTCCAGTCGAGTAAGATG
>CAKKSJ010000421.1 GCA_919902965.1 Burkholderiales bacterium | reverse complement strand
TGGTCTCCATCATTGCCGTGCTGATCCCGCTTTCACGTGTCGTGCCGCCGCTGTACGAATTCCGCATCCGCTCGCGCGTATTCCGCTGGTACCGGCAGCTGCGCGAAATCGAAGATGCGCTGCGCAAGAAAACCACTTCCACGGCCGAACTGCTGGACGAACTGAACAGGCTCGAAGCCAAGGCGCAGCACATCACCGTGCCGCTGTCCTACGCCGACGAGTTATACGCCCTGCGCAGCCATATCCATATGGTGCGCCAGCGCCTGTCATCCCCGGACTGAGGCCGCGACATGAGGGGATCGAGACCTTCCGGGCGCCTCCCCTGATACTCCCCTAAGTTGGATGCCAATTCGGTAAATCTGAAACGGCGTCCGCGATTTGCGAGAGGGGAGATTGCGGGCGGCTAGTAAGCCGCGTTATGGGCCTCGAGCGCCTTGCGGAAGGCGTCGAGCGCTTCCTGCGTGTTAATGCCCGAGCTGTTCGCCTTTGCCAACCAGGTCGCCGTCAGCGGTTCGGCGGCCCTGCGCCAGGAAACACGCTGGGCATCGGTCACCTTGACGATGGTGTGTCCGGGAAGCTTCGCCATCAGTGCCTGGCCCGAATCCTCGTCATTGCCCCAGTCCTCGCCGACCTTGGCCGCCCACTCGTTGCTGCAGTGATTGTCGATCACTTTCTTCTGCGACGCGGACAGCTTCTGGTAGAAGTCCTTGTTCATGCTCCACACAAACGCGGCTGCATACAACCTCATATCGGTGTGGTACTTGACCACTTTGTCTATCCCGAAGGTAATGATCGAATGCCAGGGAAAGGTAATGGCGTCTGCCACGCCTTTCTCCAGCGCATCACGCGCTTCGGGTGCGGACACCTGCACGCTGGTGCCGCCGAGCAGCGAGACATACTGCGCCATGGTGCCGTGGGCGGGCCGTATTTTCATGCCCTTGATCTGCTCCGGTTCCGTGATCGGTTTCTTCGAGTGCAGGGCGCCGATATGTATATGCGCGAAGCAGAACTTTACGTCCTTCATTTCCCTGGCGGCATAGGCGCGGTACCAGGCGTCCAGGGCTTTCGAGCCGGCGCCGGGGCTGGAAAACTGGAACGGCAGTTCGCTCACGCCGAATATCGGGAAGCGGTCGGCCTGATAACCCGGATTGGCCCAGGTGACATCGGCGATGCCGTCGCGCGCCATATCGTAGTGATTGGGGGCTTTGCCCAGCTGTTGCGCAGGGTAGATGGTGACTTTGATCGAGCCCTTGGAGGCAGCCTCGACCGACTTCGCCCAGGGGATAAAGCCGAGTTTCGCGAGCGGGTGCTGCGCCGGCAGCCAGTGAGCGAACTTGAGTTCGACCTGCTTGTCCTGCGCCTGCGTCAATGGAGCGGCGAGCGCCAGCGCAATGGCCAGCGCTCCGCCGACAAAAATGCAGCGCGTATGTCCCTTGTTCATTGATTTTTCCCTTTTGATCCCGCTGATGGTGAATTGAATCCGGTCTTGGCGCAGGATGATGTATTGAGCTTGCCATTATAATGATTCATGGAAAAAACTGCGGACCGCAAGAGCGGACATGCCGTGCAGCAAACCACGGTCGCGCTGCACACGCCCCTGTTCCGCGGTGAGCGGCGCCTGCGCATCGCCCTGGTAGGCATGCCCAACGCAGGCAAAAGCACACTGTTCAAGGCCGTTTCGAGCACCGCGCCGCGCTCAGGGCGCCTCGCGGGCACCGGCCGCGCCTACGAAGAGTGCACCGTGCAGATCGGCTTCGATGAGGCGAGCGTGATCGAACTGCCGAGCATAGCCGCCCTGCACCATCTGGGCGAGGAGGATCTGCCCGCATTGAAGTATCTGCTGTGGGGGGACGAGCGTCCGCCGATATCCCTGCACGAGCCCGGCGGCCCTCCCGCGCCGTTCGCGCCGCCCGACCTGATCGTGCAGGTAGTCGATGCCACGCGGCTGGAGAGTCACCTGGAACTCACGCTGGAGCTCTCGCAGCTCGGCCGGCCTATGGTCCTTGCACTGAACATGATGGACGAGGCCAACCAGAAAGGCCTGAACGTCAACGTCAAGGCCTTGTCGATACTGCTGGGCATGCCGGTGGTGCCTACCGTGGCGCTGATGGGGCACGGCATCTCGGATCTGTTTGTTGCCGCGGTGGCCGCGGTGCGCGCGGCGACCTGTCCGCTGCCGCAGCCGGCGAGCAAACACATCTGCGACAGCCTGCAGCCCCTCAGCCGGGCGCTGAACCGTGCGGAGATACACGCGGCGTTTCGCGTGCCCCACCCGCTGCTGCTGATGCAGGTCGCGGCAGGCGATCCCTATTTCCACGAGGAACTCGGCCAGCACTTCCCGCAATTGCTGCCGCAGCTGCAGCAATTGCGCAGCGAGGCTGCAGCCAAACTGCCGCGGCCGCTGGAAGAAGAGCTGCATGCCGACCGCCATCACCGCGCCGCCACGCTGTTCGAGGCCAGCACGCGCATGGGCGCGCCGCACGAGGGCCGCGGCTGGCGTTACTGGCTGGACGAGCTGTTCCTGCATCCGCAATGGGGGCTGATCGGCAGCCTGGCGGTGTTCGCCGCCGTGCTGTTCATGGTGTTCGAGGTCAGCGCCTGGCTCGATTCCATCAGCGCGGCGCGCATGATCGAGGCGCTTGCCGACTGGCAGCCGGCTTCGACCGGCGGCGTGATTGGCCGCGCCGTGGCCGACGGCCTGATCGGGCTGGTCGGCATTGTCGTGCCCTATATGCTGCCACTGGTGCTGTTGCTGGTGGCGCTGGAGGAAGCCGGCGTGATGCAGCGCATCGCCTTCGTCGTCGATCGCGGTTTTCATAAGATCGGCCTGCACGGCGGCGTCGCCGTGCCTTTTCTGACCGGCCTGGGCTGCAATGTTCCGGCGATTTCGGCCGCAGCGAAAGTCACCAGCGGCCGCGAGCGGGTGATCGCGTCGGTGCTGATCACCTTCGTTCCCTGCTCGGCGCGCTCGGCCATCATCCTCGCGCTCGCGGGCAAGTACCTGGGCGGCACCGGGGTGTTCGCGATTTTCGCGCTGACTATCGTGGTGGTCGCGCTGATGGGCCGCCTGCTGGCACGCAGCCGGCGCGAGTTCGGCCCGGGGCAGGTGCAGGAAATCCCGCCTTATGCATTGCCGCACTGGCGTTCGATGCTCACCGAAACCTGGGCGCGGACCAAGGACATACTGACCATCGTCACCCCGCTGCTGGTCGGCGGCAGCGTGTTGCTGGCCTTGCTCCACCATGTCGGCGCCGATGCCGCGATCAATACCCTGCTCACACCCGTGACCGGGTGGTGGCTGGGCCTGCCGCTGGTGCTGGGCGTACCCATTCTGTTCGGCGTACTGAGAAAGGAGTTGTCGCTGCTGATGATCTATCAGGCCCTGGGGACGTTCGAGGTCGGCACGATCCTCGACTGGGTGCAGATCACGACCTTCCTGCTGTTCCTGACTTTCTACATTCCCTGCATCTCCACGTTCGCGGTGATGCTCAAGACCATCGGAAGCAAGGAGGCGCTGATTTCCATAGCGCTGTCCGTGGGCGTGGCGCTGCTGGTGAGCGGGACGGTGCGCCTGCTGCTCGAAGGCGCGCGCATGGTTTCGGCGTGATCGCGACAGCTGCGCATGCCGATTGAAGTTTTCAAATCCCCTATCATTTCCGCAATCCATGACTGAACCATCTTTCCGCCGCGAAGACGAACGCCTGCTGACCGGCAAGGGCTGCTACACCGCCGACTGGAATCTTCCGCGCCAGCTCTACGCCTGTTTTTTGCGCGCCGATCGCGCACATGCGGAAATTCTCGGCATCGACGCCGCAGCCGCGCGCGCGCGACCCGGTGTGCACCTGGTGCTCACCGCCGCCGATCTGGATGCTGCGGGCTTCAAATCACTCCCTGGCGGCGTCGCGTTCGAGGGCGTCGGCGGGCAAAAAATGAAAAAACCGTTTTGGCCCGCCCTGGCGCGTGCCCAGGTGCATTACGCCGGCCAGCCGCTCGCACTGGTCGTGGCCGAGAGCGTGCTGCTCGCGCAAGACGCGGCCGAGGAGATTGCAGCCGAGTACCAGGACCTGCCGGCGGCGGTGGGCTTTGAGGACGCGACCCGCGCGGACGCAACGCAGCTGCATTCCGAGGTGCCCGGCAATCTCGCGTTCGAATTCGAATCCGGCGATGCGGCGGCGGTCGGGGCCGCGTTTGCGCGCGCGGCCTTCAGGAGCCGCATGACCATGAACAGCCAGCGCCTGATCGGCAGCCCGATCGAGCCGCGCGCTTTCATCGCCGACTGCGCCGGCGCGAGCGGCGTGCTCACCGTGTACGCGCCCAGCCAGGGCATCAATGCGATGCGCGCGCAGTTGTCGCAGGTCCTCGGCTTGCCGCCGGAAAAAATCCGCGTGGTCACGCGCGACGTCGGCGGCAGCTTCGGCGTGCGCGGCGGCGCTTACGCCGAGTCGATCGCGCTGGCGCTCGCGGCACAGAAACTCGGCCGTCCGGTGAAATGGGTGGCGGCGCGCTCGGAGCTGTTCCTGTCGGAGAATCACGGCCGCGCGCTTTCGCTCACGGGCGAACTTGCGCTCGACGCCGACGGGCGCTTCCTCGCCCTGCGCTTCGACGACCGCGCCGATCTCGGCGCCTATGCCACCATGTTCGGCGCCCTGGTCGGTTCGCGCAATCTCACCATCACCATGGGCGGCGTGTATCGCATCCCGGCGCTGTACGGGCGAGCGCGGCTCGCCTATTCGAACGCGACGCCGGTTTCGTCCTACCGCGGCGCCGGGCGGCCGGACATCGCCTGCGCCATCGAGCGGCTGGTCGATCACGCGGCGGCCGAACACGGCTTCGACCCGGCCGAGCTGCGGCGCAAAAACTTCATCCCGCCCGAGGCCATGCCCTACAAGACTGCGAACGGCACGACCTATGACTGCGGCGAATTCGCCGCGGTTATGGACAAGGCGCTGGCGCTCGCCGACTGGGCGGGATTCCCCGCGCGGCGCGAACAGTCGGCGCGCAGGGGACGGCTGCGCGGCATAGGCATGGCGAGCTTTCTCGAGGCTAGCGGCGCCGGCGGCGCGCCCAGGGACGAAGTCAGGGCGCGCTTCGATGCCAACGGGGATCTGCACCTGTACGCCGTGTCGCAGTCCGGCGGCCAGGGCCACGAAACCACCTTCGTCAATATCGTCTCGGCAGAACTGGGCATAGCGGGCGAGCGCCTGCATTTTCACGAAGGCGATCCGGATCTGACTCTGGTGGGCAACGGCACCGGCGGTTCGCGCTCGCTCTACGCTGCGGGCAGCGCGTTCAAGCTGCTCGGCCCAAGAATCATCGCAACGGCAAGACCCCACGCCGCCGCGGCACTGGCTGCCGAAGCGGCGGCGCTGCAATACGCGGCCGGCGCCTTCCACGCCGCTGATCGGCGCATCGGCCTGTTCGAACTCGCGCAACAACTCGCCGCCACAGCGGGCGGCGCTTCGGGCCCCCACCCCATGGATTGCGCCGCCGACTGCCTGGTCGGCGTGACCTACCCCAACGGCTGCCATATTGCGGAGGTCGAGATCGACCCGGATACCGGCGAAGTCGAGGTCCTCGCCTACACTACGGTGGACGATATCGGCGCCGCGATAGATCGCGCCAGTGTCGAGGGGCAGGTGCACGGCGGGGTGATGCAGGGGGTGGGACAGGTTCTGGGCGAAGCAGCGATACACGACCACGACAGCGGCCAGCTGCTTTCCGGCAGCTTCATGGACTACGCGATGCCGCGCGCCGACTGGATGCGCGGCATACGCTGCGGCGAACATCCAGTGCCGACGCAGACCAATGCCCTGGGCGCCAAGGGCGTGGGCGAATCGGGCACCTCCGGCGCGCTGCCCGCGACCATGAACGCCATTCTGTGCGCACTGCGCCCGCTGGGCGTGCGCGAACTTGACATGCCGGCGACGCCCGACCGGGTGTGGCGCGCACTGCGCGCCGCGGCGACCGGCGGCTAAATGGCTGCCACCAAAAAATCGCACTTGCGCCCGGATATGGACGCTCGCTGACAAGCGCTTGCGTTTATACTTCCGCTTCGAACGCCCACGGGCTCCCCGCCAGCCGTCATGTCTCCCCCCGATCCGAAACCCACTTTCTCGCTCGTCGGGCAGATGCTGCGCACGCCGGAAGAAATCACGCGCGTGCTCAATTCCTTGGTGATGCGCGGCGAGCCCATCATTTCCGATCTGGGTGCGGGAACACTGCTGTTCCGCTCGCGCCTGCGCTTTGTCGATCCGGCGCGGGCCTATATGATTCTTGAACGCAGCGCGGACGAAGCGGCCAACAAGGCCCTGCTGGCCCGGCCGCGGGCGACATTTCACGCCGAACCCGGAGGCTGGCGCGTGGAATTCGCCGCGGCGGACCCCAGACCGACCGGTGCGCCCGAAGGCGCCCCGGGAATCAAAATTCGCCTTCCCGAGATCGTCGCCGGACACAGGCGGCGCGAGGACGTGCGCACCGACGCGCCGCCACAACTGGAGCTGCGCTGCATCATCGACGAAGCGGGCGTGATGCCCTTCGACGGCACCATGGCCAACGTGAGCAAGGGCGGAATCGGTTTTCTCCAGTACGATCCGACCATCAGCCTGGAGCCGGGCACGGAGCTCAAAGGCTGCCGAATTTACGGCCCTGACGGGGATTCCATGGTCGTCGACATGGAAGTGCGCTATTCGCAGCTAATCAGCCTCGCCGACGGCAGGCAGGTGCAAAGTTCGGGTTGCCGCTTCCTGAATCTCTCGGCCGGGGAGACGGCGCGTATCGAAACGCTGTTCGGCCTGAAGTCCTGAGCGCTGCGTCCTCACCCGCTGCCGCGCCAGCATGAGGGTGTTCTGCACGGCAGATTTGTCCATTTGATCCAGAGGAGACTTGAACATGGGTTCGCACAACAGAGTTGCCATTGTCACCGGCGCCGGCACCGGCATCGGCAAAAACGCCGCGCTGACGCTGCTCGCGAACGGCTATCGCGTCGGCCTGGTCGGGCGGCGCAAGGAATTGCTGGCCAAGACCGTGGAGGACGCCGGCGCGGCCGCCGCGAACACGCTGGTCCTGCCCGCTGACGTGGCCAGCCCGGAATCGGTGAAAGCGCTGTTCGTGAAAGTTCTACACGCCTGGGGCAGGCTGGACGTGCTGTTCAACAATGCCGGCATGGGTGCGCCGGCGATACCGATGGAAGATCTGAGTTTCGAACAATGGAAAGCGGTGGTGGACGTCAACCTCAGCGGCATGTTCCTGTGCTCGCAGGAGGCGATCAAAATCATGAAAAACCAGGATCCGCGCGGCGGTCGCATTATCAACAACGGTTCGATTTCTGCGCACGCACCGCGGCCCAACTCGGCGCCTTACACAGCGACCAAGCATGCAGTCACCGGCCTGACCAAATGCATCTCGCTCGATTGCCGCAAGTACGATATCGCCTGCGGTCAGATCGACATCGGCAATGCCGCGACGGAAATGACCGAGCGCATGAAAAACGGCGTGGCGCAGGCGAACGGTTCGACGGCGATCGAGCCGCGCATGGACGTGGCGCACGTCGGCAGCGCCGTGCTCTACATGGCGAACCTGCCGCTGGACGCGAACGTGCAGTTCATGACCATCATGGCGACGAAAATGCCGTTCGTCGGCCGCGGCTGATCGGGGAGCGACAGGTCAAGGCGGGGCGACGCCCCGCGATTCGTCCATTACATGCCAGATCTCGATCTGCCCCTTCCCCTTTACATTAACCGTGCCCATCGATTTGCAGTCGAATTGATCCTTGATACGCTCATAGGTGCCGCGCGTCACCTGGATCGCACCTTTCAGCCCGGTCGATTCCATCCGACTCGCCACGTTCACGGCGTCACCCCATAAATCGTAGATGAACCTGCTCCGGCCGATTACTCCGGCAACAATGGGTCCTGAGTTGATCCCTATTCGCACTTCCAGACGCCGGCCGGAAAACTCTCGGCTTGCGATGTATTCGCGGATGTCGAGAGCCATGCGGACCAGCACCCGGGCGTTGTCTGGGCGGGGGCGGGGTACGCCGCTTGCCGCCATATAGCAGTCGCCGATGGTCTTGATCTTTTCCACGTCGTATTTTTCGGCCAGTCCGTCGAAATGCGAAAAGACTTCGTTGAGCATATCGACGAGTTCCTCAGCCCGCATCTGCGCCGAGAGCGAGGTGAAATTGACGACGTCTGCGAACAGGATGCTCGCGTCCTCGTAATGATCGGCGATCGTGCGCCGGCCGCTTTTTAGAATGGCGGCAATGTCACGCGGCAGGATGTTGAGCAGCAGTCCTTCGGCCTTCTCCTGCTCCGCCCGAAGCAATCCCAGCGTCACTTCCTTTTGTGCAACAAAACTGAACAGCAACGTGAACACTATCGCAGATATCGTCACAATATTCATCACGAACAACGCGATCACCAGCCATGCCGGAAGGTTGTTGGCCGTGTTCAGATACGGTTGGATCGCGCCGCTAGCTACGACCATCGCGGCAAATGCCGCGAACCATCGCGGCGCCCGGCGCGGCTCGTCGAAAAGCAGCGCACCCAGGGGACAAAGGAGCGACCAGAGAATGACGGCGCTCGAACTCACGAATCCGCCCAGCGCGAGCTGCAGCAGGAACGGCAACAGCAGTATCAGCACGAATTGACTGGACCTGAACAGCGCATAGCGGCCCGTCGCCGCGAACAGCGCTACGCTGACAAGCGAAACGCCGGCGTATGCCAGAGGGATGGAGCCTGCGAGAGGTTCGCCGAAGGCTACGTATAGCAGCCCCCATAGGACACCCGCCACAATAAACATGAGGCTACCGCCTACGAGGAGCGATTTGTGCAGCCGCACATCGTCGCTGTCATCCGGATCCGTGCCAACCTTCGCGATGACTTTGACGAGCGAACGCAACGAGCGGTGCAGCGTGTCCATTGACGTTCCGATTTGGAAGCCGGCTGGAAGCTCATCCTAGTACACGGGTACAAACGAGTCAATTTCCGCAATGGCGCCTGTCAATGCGCTACCTCAGGATGCGGAAAACCGGAGTTGGTATTCCGTCAAAGCGGGTGCGGTCGGCTGCGCAACTCAGTTTAACTGACGCGAGCGCCGGTCCAGGTGCCGCCACAGCAGCGCGAGCGAACCGCCGGAGACGATGTGCCAGATGCCCCACAGGCCGGCAACCGCGACCATCGCCAGGTCGGAATTGAATTGCGCCGCAACGATGCCGAGCGCAAGGCCGGAATTCTGCATGCCGCCTTCGATCACCACCGCGCGCCGGTCGGGGACGCTCAGGCGCGCCAGCACCGACGCGCCGTAGCCCAGACCGAGACCGAGCGCGTTGTGCCCGATCACAATCGGCAGCGTGCGCGTGATCTCGATCAGAAACAGCTTCCACTGCGCCGCCACGGCGAACCGGCTCAGCGGCCGGCGCAGCCTTAGCGCCAGCTTCGGCGCGTACCGCGATGTCAGCAGCGCCGCGCTCATCGGCAGCGCGAGCAGCAGCACCAGACTGATGACAAGCTCGCGCGGGTCGACCGCAATGGCGCGCGCCCAGGCCGCGGTGTGCGGATTGGCGGCGACCATCAGGCTGAAGTTGAGCGGCGTGAATACCAGCGCGAGCACGTTGGAAACCGCCGAAATGGATAGCGACAGCGCCAGATTGCCGCGGCCGAAATAAGTGACTACGTTAGACAGCGCGCCGCCGGGGCAGGCGGCCACCAGCATCATCGCGGCCATGGTCGG
>CAKKSJ010000420.1 GCA_919902965.1 Burkholderiales bacterium | reverse complement strand
CACGTCGACGGTGATAAGCAACATGATCATCATCACCCAGACGGCGCCGATGATGTTGAGCGACGCCATCAGGCCATGCAGGAGCTTAACCAGGGGATTCATATCGATTCCGCAATACGCCGGACGCCGTTCCCGTCCAAGGACAGGCGGGGACGGCTATCCGAAGACAGGAACTACTTGATCGCCCAGTCGCGCGGCAGCTTGACGCCGGCTTCCTTCAGGGTCTTGATGTAGGCGCCGACGGCCTGGCCCGGCTGGCCGGCCTTGTTGATTTCCGTGGTGCGCTCATTGGGTATGTCGGACAGCGCGTTGGCCCATTTCGCTTTCTCCGCATCGCTCAACGAACGCACGCTGACACCGGCTGCTTTCATGATTTCGACGCTCTTCTGTCCTTTTTCCATCGCCGCTTTGGACTCGACTTCGGTGTACTCCTTGCCCACTTCGAGCATGATGTCCTGCACCGCTTTGGGCAGCTTCTTCCAGGTGTTCTTGTTGATCGCGATCACGACGTTGGCGATCGAGCCGAAGTCGGTAAACACATAGTTCTTCGCCACTTCGTGCAGCTTGAAGCCGACGGTCGCGTCGGTGAACATGACCCAGCCTTCGTAGACCCCGGTCTGAAACGAGGTATACGCCTCGTTGAGGTTCGACTGTACCGGGATCGAGCCCACCGCCTTCAGCCAGGGAATGTTGGGACCGGCGGCCGCGATCTTGCGGTTTTTGAGCTGCTCCACCTTGTCCCAGGCGAACGTCGTCACCAGGTTGTAATTGCCGACGACCCCGACTGCCAGGAAGATCTGGTTGTATTTCGTCTCGAGAATTTTCTTCAGTTCCGGCACGGTGTCATAAACCTTGCGCGCGGACCTGGCCGCGATCACCGGATCGGGCGTTCCGAAAGGAACGAAATACGGGAAATTGTGCGCCATCAGCTTGGTCGGCTCGAAGGCGATGTGCAGGTCGGCCATATCGAGCAAGCCGCTTTCCACCGCCTCCAGGCATTCGCCCAGCTTGCACACCGAGCCGCCGTAGGCGTTGACCCATTCGATCTTGTGGCCGGTCTTCTGTTGGACGCGCTTGGCGATTTCCGGCGCGAGGAAGTCGCGCATGGTGGTGATCCAGATGGCCGCGTCGGCCGGATGCCCGGAGCCTATGGTCAACCTGAATGTGTCCGCAGATGCAGTGCCCGCACCCGCTCCAGCGAGCGCCAGCGAAACTGCAGTGATGGCCTTCAAGACGGTACGCTTCATGATGTAACTTTCCCCTAGTTGTTGAAAAAGCAGTTGAAAGTGGCGCGCAAGCGCGCCGGCCAGAAAAGTGCATGGCTACTGTACCCGATAGGCAATGGGCGCTGGCCCATAGATGCGTGTGTGTTGATATATGTCAAATCACGCCGCAGCGCCGCGCAAGGCCAGGGCCCTGGTCTCCGGGGGCAGTCGCGCGCGTTTGCCCGGGTTTCTCTATGATGCTGGACTTCGACAACGCTAGAAGGGGACTGGGCGCATGAGCAAGACTGCAGCGCCGGCGCGGCCGGCGGCACGCATACTCAATTTCATCGGCGGCAAATTTGTCGCCGCTGCCTCCGGCAAGACTTTCGAGAACCGCTCGCCCGTGGACGCGCGCCTGCTCGGGCTGGTGTCCGAGGCCGGGGAGGCGGAGGTGGATGCGGCGGTGAGGGCCGCGCGCGCCGCGCTGGCCGGGCCCTGGGGCGCGCTGGAAATGAGCGAGCGCACCGAGCTGCTTTACGCGGTGGCCAATGAAATCAACCGGCGCTTCGATCAGTTCCTGGAGGCCGAGGTCGCCGACACCGGCAAGCCGGTGAGCCTGGCCAAGCACATCGACATCCCGCGCGGCGCCGCCAACTTCAAGATATTCGCCGACGTGGTGAAAAACGTCCCGAGCGAATTTTTCCAGATGGCCACCCCCGACAGGAAAGGCGCGATCAACTACGCTATCCGCGTGCCCAGAGGCGTGATCGCGGTGATTGCGCCCTGGAATCTGCCGCTGCTGCTGATGACCTGGAAAGTGGGCCCGGCGCTCGCCTGCGGCAATACCGTGGTGGTGAAACCTTCGGAAGAAACGCCCGCGACGGCCACCTTGCTGGGCGAGGTGATGAACGCGGTCGGCGTGCCCAAAGGCGTGTACAACGTGATCCACGGCTACGGTCCGGGCTCGGCGGGCGAACTGCTCACGCGCCATGCGGGCATAGACGCGGTCACGTTCACCGGCGAGACGCGCACCGGCGCCGCGATCATGAAAGCAGTGGCCGATCGCGTGCGTCCCGTGTCCTTCGAACTCGGCGGCAAGAACGCGGGCGTGGTATTCGCCGACTGCGATTTCGATGCGGCGGTGGAGGGCATGGGCCGGGCGGTGTTCGCCAACTGCGGCCAGGTGTGCCTGGGCACGGAGCGCGTCTATGTCGAGCGGCCGATATTCGACAAATTCGTCGCCGCGCTCAAGATGAAGGCCGAGAGCCTCAAGCCGGGCCGCCCGGAGGATGCCAAGACCGGCCTCGGACCGCTGATCAGCCAGGAGCACAAGAACAAGGTGCTGTCGTACTACGAACGCGCGCGCAAGGAAGGGGCGACGGTAGTCACCGGCGGCGGCGTCCCGAAAATGCAAGGCGAACTCGCCCAGGGCTGCTGGATAGAACCGACCATCTGGACCGGGCTGCCGGAGGATTCCGCCGTGGTGCGCGAGGAGATATTCGGGCCCTGCTGCCATGTGCGGCCCTTCGACACCGAGGCGGAGGCGGTGCGCCTCGCCAACGATACGCAGTACGGGCTGGCCACCACCATCTGGACGACTAACCTCGCGCGCGCGCACCGCGTCGCCGCGCAAATAGAAGTCGGCATTTGCTGGGTCAACTGCTGGTTTCTGCGCGACCTGCGCACGCCCTTCGGCGGATCCAAGCAGTCCGGCATCGGGCGCGAGGGCGGCGTGCATTCGCTCGAGTTCTACACCGAATTGCGCAATGTCTGCGTGAAATTGTGAATGCGTTAGATCCTTGCATCCCGCAAAGGGGCTAAGGCCCGGAATGCTAATAAAGACGGGCTATGATCTCAGCTTCAAGCGCTACTTTTGCAAGTTGCAGCCGCTGCGTTCGCTGGAAGCGGTCCGCACCGACATTTTGGCGCTGGAGCAGGAGACCGAGGGCCTGCTCGACGAGATTGTCGGGGGGGGAAGGGCTAACGCGGCAACGTATCCTTGCAATTCATGGAATAGAATTCCATAATTACATACATGATTGAGCGGCGACTCCTTCCCATACTACGGCGGCGTCTGGATGAAGTGCCCGCCGTGGTGCTGCTCGGGCCGCGCCAGGCGGGCAAGACAACGCTGTCCCTTGCTTTGGGGAAGCCGCGCGGCACGCTCTATCTGGATCTCGAATCGGAGCAGGACCGCGCCAAGCTCGCCGAACCGGAACTCTACCTCTCGGACCATCTGGAGAAGCTGGTTATCCTCGATGAGATCCATCGAGCGCCCGGGCTCTTCCCCGTGCTGCGCGGTCTCATCGACCGCGCCCGGCGCGGCAAGAAGAAACACGGGCTCTACCTGCTCCTCGGTTCGGCCTCGCTCGACCTGCTCAAACAGGCGGGGGAGACCCTTGCCGGACGGGTGAGCTATCTGGAACTCAATCCCTTCGACGCCCTGGAGGCCGGCGGGACCGCAGCCGATCTTGACCGCCTCTGGCTGCGCGGCGGTTTTCCGGAAAGCTTTCTTGCGCCCGGCAATGCGCGCAGCCTGCGCTGGCGCCAGGATTTCATCCGCGCTTATTTAGAACGCGACATTCCCCAGTTCGGACCACGCATCGCGGCGGAGACGCTGCGCCGCTTCTGGGCGATGCTGGCTCACCATCAGGGCGGGATGCTCAACGTCGCCCAGCTGGCCCGCAACCTGGGCGTGGACGCCAAGACCGCAGCCGCCTATATCGACCTTCTGGCCGATCTGCTACTCGTGCGCAGGCTCCCGTCCTGGCATGCCAACGTGGGGAAGCGGTTGGTGAAGTCACCGAAAGTCTACGTGCGCGACAGCGGCCTCGTCCATGCGCTGCTGGCCATCGGCGACAAGGAGACCCTGCTGTCCCATCCAGTGGTGGGTGCAAGCTGGGAAGGCTTCGTTATCGAAAACCTCCTTGCCGTCGCCCCCGAGGGCGCACAGGGGCATTTCTACCGCACCAGCGGCGGGGCAGAGATAGACCTTGTGTTGAGCTTTCCCGGCGGCCGTCTGTGGGCCGTGGAAATCAAGCGCAGTCTTACGCCGCGCCCAGAACGGGGCTTTCATGCCGCCTGCGCGGATATCAGCCCGGCGCGCCGGTTCGTGGTGTACCCGGGGGAGGAAAGCTACTCCGCGGGGGGTGATACGCAGGTCGTTTCCTTGCCGGCGCTCGCCCATTTGTTGGCCCGGGCGAAACAGTGACACGGACACGCCACACCCGCAAGGCGCAGCCGCTGCGCTCGCTGGAGGAGACGGGTGCAGCGGTACAAGTCGCCGCCTATGGCGCGCAGCGGGAGCCTGGTATTCGGGACATTTCACCGCAAGTCCTTTGGCGCATGCGGCAGTTTCTTGAGGCGTGCTGGCATAAACCAAAACTCCCGGCACTGTTGAGAGAATTATCTTGGTCTTACAATCTGCACGAGTTCTATGCGCTGACCTACGTCAAACCAGGCAATCCTGCGCGCCCAGGCTGAGTAATCGGACTATGTGCGGCCGCTACCAGATCGTGACCGATGCGCAGGCCCTGTACGACGCTTTTCAGGTCGGTTCGGAGCTGGGCGCCACGCCGCTCGCGCGCTATAACGTGGCGCCGGCGACGGAGCAGCTGGTGATCCTCAGCGAGGCAGGACAGAGGGCGGCGCGCTGGCACCGCTGGGGTCTGATTCCGCATTGGGCCAAGGACAAGTCCATAGGCTACAAGACGATCAACGCGCGCGGCGAAAGCGTGGCAGCGAAGCCTGCGTTCCGCGCCGCGTTCCGGCAGCGACGCTGCCTGGTTCCGGCGACGGGCTTCTATGAATGGAAAGTGCTCGCTGGCGGCAAGCAGCCGTATCTGATCCGGCTCAAGAGCGGCGCTCTGTTCGCCTTCGCGGGCCTGTGGGAATCCTGGACCGGGCCCGCAGGAGAACTGCGCTCGTTTACCATTGTCACTACCGCGCCAAATGCGCTGATGGCGCGCATTCACGAGCGCATGCCGGTGATCATTCCGCGCGCGCAGTACGCGCGCTGGCTGGACCCGGAAGTGCAGGACCCTGCGCAAGTCCGGACGATGATCGCAAGCTACCCGGCCGAAGAATTGCAGGCGGTTCCGGTCGGCCGCGAAATCGGCAATGCGCGCAATCAGGGGCCCGGCCTGATCGAGCCAGCCGGCGCGCCGCTGGAGTGAGGGCGGTCTTGCACCAAGGGCGATGGCAAAGGTTAGAATGGCGCCATTCCAGTCAACGAAGCGCTATGGAAGCAACCTGATGGACCAGACGTTTGAAATGGATCTGAGCCTGCAGATCGGCAAGTACGACATCCGCAAGCAGCTCGGCAAGGGCGCGACGGGGACGGTCTATCTTGCCGTGGACACGTTCTCCGGCAAGGAGGTTGCGCTCAAGGTGATCGAGCCGGAAGTATTCAAGGATCCCGAGTTCGGCTCCGTGTACCGTTCGCAGTTCCTGAACGAGGCCTCGCTCGCGGGCAAGTTGAAGCATCCGTATATCGTCAGCATCCTCGACGCCGTGGTGCAGGAGGATTCCGGCCACATCGCGATGGAGGTGGTGGGTGGCGGCGACCTGTCGCAGCACGTCAGCGCCGACACCCTGCTTCCGGTCGCGGATGTGCTGCAGATCGGCTTCAAGTGTTGCGGCGCGCTCGCCTATGCGTTCAATGAAGGCATCGTCCACCGCGACATCAAGCCGGCGAACATCATGATCGCGCAGGGCACCGACGTAAAAATCGCCGATTTCGGCGCGGCCCTGCTGCGCAAGGCCCAGGCGGTGCAGACGGCCAGCATAGGCTCGCCCTACTACATGTCGCCCGAGCAACTCGAGGAAGCGCCGCTCACGCATCACAGCGACATGTATTGCCTGGGCGTGGTGATGTACGAGCTGTTGACCGGACAAAGACCGTTTACCGCCGACAGTCTGCAAATGCTGGTGCAGAAAATCCTCAATCAACAGCCCGCGCCGCCAAGCAGTTTGCGGCCCTCGCTGCCGAAGGAAATAGACCGGGTGGTGTTGCGTGCATTGGGCAAGAAACCCGAATTCCGCTATGAAACCTGGGCCGATTTCGCGCTCGAACTGTCCAACGTGGGCAAGATGGTGCTGCCGGCCGACGCCATCATGGACAGCGAGAAATACGTTGCCTTGAAGAAAGTCGAAATGCTGGCGAACTTGTCCGATGCCGAACTCTGGGAGCTGACGCATGCGGGGAGCTGGACGCGCGTCGCGGCGAAGCAGGCCATCGTGCGCGAGAACGAGCCGGGCAAGAGCTTTTTCTTTCTCGCGCAAGGCCAGGTCAAGGTCACGCTGGACGGCCACTTGCTCAATACCATCGGCGAGGGCGAGAGCTTCGGCGAGATGGCTTATATACGCGGCGGCGTCATGCCGCGGCACGCGACGGTAGAGTCGATGACCAACATTCTGCTGGCCGAATTCGAGCCCGAGGCGCTGGAACTGATGAGTCTGGGTGCGCAATTGCAGCTTACCCGGGCGCTGGTGCGCAATCTCGTGGACCGTCTCGAACTGGCCAATGCAAGGCTCGCCAAATGAAGCCGGGTGGCTGCTAACGTGTCCCAAATGTTGTTGCAAGTCATCGGCGATCCACGCGGACAGGTTTTCGTCCGCGCAACATCACAACTGCTGCAATAGCAGAGAGCGCGATTTGGTTCGCCACGCAATACAAGGAAATAGAAGATCATGACCAAGAACGTCGGAGTCATCGGCCTCGGCGCGATGGGCCTGGGTGTTGCGAGGTCGCTGTTGCGCGCAGGATTTCACACCTATGCCTGCGATGTGCGCGCCGATGTGCTGGCTGCGTTTGCCGCGGAAGGCGGCATCGCCTGCGCGACCCCGGCGCAGCTGGGCGCGGCCTGCGAGGTGGTGCTGACCCTGGTCGTGAATGCCGAGCAGACTGAGCGCGTGCTGCTGGGTGAGAACGGCGCCGCCGCAGCGATGCGCGCGGGATCGGTGGTGATTGCGAGCAGCACGGTCGCGCCCGAAGTCGCCGAATCGCTCGCAAGCCGGCTCGCTGCGATGGGCATAGGCATGATCGATGCGCCGGTGTCGGGCGGTGCGGCCAAGGCGGCCAGCGGGCAGCTGACTGTCATGGGCGCGGGAGCGCCGGAGAATTTCGCCAAAGTCGAGGACGTGTTCAAGGCGATCGCACAGAAGGTGTACCGCCTGGGCGGCGCGCCCGGCGCCGGGTCCAAGGTAAAAATGATCAATCAGCTGCTTGCCGGTGTGCACATCGCCGCGGCGGCCGAAGCCATGGCCATGGGCATGCGCGCCGGCGCGGATGCGGCGGTGCTCTACGAGGTCATAACGAACAGCGCGGGTTCATCGTGGATGTTCCAGAACCGGGTTCCGCACATACTCGCAGGCGACTACACGCCGCTGTCTTCGGTCAATATATTCGTCAAGGACCTGGGCATCGTCCTGGACACGGCGAGGAAGGCGGCGTTTCCGCTGCCGCTCACGGCAACCGCCCACCAGATGTTCTTGGCCGCGGCCGCTGCCGGCCGCGGCGGCGAGGACGATTCCGCGGTGGTCAAGAACTTCCCCGGCATAGAACTTCCGAAAAAGAAAGCTTAAGCCATGCTGCTCGGTTGCATTGCCGACGATTTCACCGGCGCCACCGATCTCGCCAACAACCTGGTGCGCAGCGGCATGCGCACGCTGCAGACCATAGGCGTGCCCGCCGCACCTCTGAGCGGGGACGTCGATGCGGTGGTGGTGGCGCTCAAATCGCGCACTATTGCCGCCGCCGATGCGGTGGCGCAATCGCTGGCTGCGCTGGACTGGCTCAGGCGCGCGGGCTGCCGCCAGTTCTATTTCAAGTACTGCTCGACTTTCGATTCCACGCCGCAGGGCAACATCGGCCCGGTAGCCGAGGCGCTGATGCAGGCGCTGGGTGCGAAGCTTGCCATCGCCTGCCCCGCGTTCCCGACCAATGCGCGCACCATATACATGGGCAATCTGTTCGTGGGCGAGTTGCCGCTGTCGGAGTCCGGCATGCGCGATCACCCGCTCACGCCCATGACCGACGCCAACCTGGTGCGCGTGCTGCAGGCGCAGTCGCGCGCCAAGGTCGGCCTGGTCGCCTGGCCGGTCGTGGCCGCGGGCGCGGCGGCGATACGCGCGCGCTTTGCGGCGCTGGCGGCCGCGGGCGCGCGCCTCGCCGTGGTCGATGCGATCAACGATGCGGATCTGCATGCGGTCGCGACGGCTTGCGCCGACCATCTGCTGATTACCGCGGGTTCGGGCGTGGCTATCGGCCTGCCGGAAAACTTCCGCCGCGCCGGGCTGCTGCCGCTGCGCGCGGACGCGGCCGAATTGCCCGGGGTGCCGGGGCTCGCCGCGGTGATTTCGGGTTCATGCTCGCAGGCGACCAACGCCCAGGTGGCGCACTGGCTGGAGTCGGGCCGGCCCGCGATCCGCATCGATCCGCTGGCGAATGCGCGCGCCGAGGACCTTGCCACGGAAGCGCTGCGGCAGGCCACGCCCCTGCTCGCTTCCGGGCCGGTACTGTTCTATGCCACGGCCGTCCCCGATGTAGTGAAGGCGGTGCAGTCGAAACTCGGCGTGGCCGAGGCCGGCGCCCTGGTCGAGGGCGCGCTGGCAGCCATAGCGCAGGGTCTGATAGCACGCGGCGTGACGCGGCTGGTAGTGGCGGGCGGCGAGACCTCGGGTGCAGTCGTGCAGGCGCTGGGCATAGCGGCCCTGAAAATCGGGCCGCAGATCGATCCCGGTGTTCCCTGGACAGCGACGCAGGGCGAGCGGCCGATTCTGCTGGCGCTCAAATCGGGCAATTTCGGCAGCCGTGATTTTTTCGCGAAATCGCTGGCGCAGCTGGACGCGTGATGATGCGTGGCGGGTTGAATCAGTGCCCCTCGTTATTGCGACCCTGCGATGTTGCGCGGAAGGGTCATCCGCACTTGCGCGGACGGCGGCCCGTCCGCGCGGATCCTCGATTGCGCGCGGATGAAAAGCGCATCCGCGCACAATCGAGGATCTTGTGTAAAAGCAAACCCAGGCCGGTGTTGTTTTTCATAGATAACCGTGTTTTTGGTACGGATGCGCTTTTCCTCCGTACCAAAAACACGGTTGGCGCGCGTCCCCCGGGAGGACTTGCTTCGCGGCGGAGCGCGCAATGGTCGCTCTTGCCATTCAGCGGCGTCGATATGCCGCGCTTCGATCCGAAATGAGCACTAGCGAAAACGCACTGCGCGAACAGATTTGCGAGCTGGGACGCTCGATCTTCCAGCGCGGTCTTACCCACGGCAGCACCGGCAATATCAGCGCCCGCTGCGAAAGCGGCTGGCTGCTCACGCCCACCGGTTCGAACCTGGGCCAGCTCGATCCGGCGCGTCTGTCCAAGCTCGACTGGCAGGGCGAACTTGTCTCGGGCGATCCGCCGTCGAAAGAAAACTTCCTGCATCTCGCGATGTACCAGGAACGCGAACGCAATCAGGCCGTGGTCCATTTGCACTCGACCCACTCGGCGGCGGTATCGGTGCTGGCGGATGTGGATCCGGCAGACGTGCTGCCGCCGCTGACTGCTTACTACGTGATGCGCATCGGCAGCCTGCCGCTGGTGCCTTATTTCGCCCCCGGGGACATGCAGCTGGCTGAGGCGGTGCGCGGCTACGCGGGCAAGCACCACGCGCTCTTGCTCGCCAATCACGGCCCCGTGGTCGCGGGCTCCAGCCTCGCGGCCGCGGCCGATGCGGTGGAGGAGCTGGAGTCCACCGCCCGCCTGTTCCTGTTGCTGCAGGGGCAGCGCGTACGCGCGCTGACGCCGGAGCAGGTTGCCGACATTCGCCGTCGCTATCCTGCAGGCTGAATCCCTTTTCAAGGAGGCACACCATGCCCAGATTCGCTGCCAACCTGTCGATGATGTACCAGGAGCAGGATTTTTTCGAGCGCTTCGGCGCTGCCGCCAAAGACGGTTTCAAAGGCGTCGAGTTCCTGTTTCCCTACGCCTATCCGGCAGCGGACATCCGCGCCCGCCTCAGCGAACACGGCCTGACGCAGGCGCTGTTCAACGCCCCCCCCGGAAACTGGGACGCGGGCGAGCGCGGCCTCGCCTCGCTGCCCGGTCGCGAGGACGAATTCAAAAAGAGCCTTGCGAGCGCGCTGGAGTACGCGCGTGTGCTCGGCAATGAGCGCGTGCATTTGATGGCCGGCTTGATCCGGCCGGGCGAGGAGCGCGCGCGCCACCGCGAAACCTATGTGCGCAATCTCGACTACGCCGCGAAGCAAGCCGCCGCGGCGGGCGTCAGCGTGGTGATCGAGCCGATTAATACGCGCGACATTCCCGGTTTTTTTCTGAACCGTCAGGACGAGGCGCATGCCATCTGCGCCGAAGTGGGCGCGGCCAATCTCAAGGTACAAATGGATTTCTACCATTGCCAGATCGTGGAGGGCGACCTGGCGATGAAGCTGCGCAAATACATCGCGGGCGTCGGCCATATCCAGATCGCGGGCGTGCCCGAGCGCCACGAGCCGGATCTGGGCGAAATCAACTATCCCTACCTGTTCCGCCTGATGGACGAATTGGGCTATGCCGGCTGGGTCGGTTGCGAGTACCGGCCCCGGGCCGGGACCAGCGCCGGTCTGGGCTGGCTGAGGCCCTGGCTGTGAAGCTGCGACCATGAGCGCAGCGGCGCCGGGAACGCCCGGCGGGCAGAACCAGGACGGGCTGCTGCGCCTGGTCGCCGACAGCGTGCCGGCGCAGATCGCGTATTACGAGCCGAAGGAGCTGCGCTGCGTGTTCGCCAACAAGAGCTATGCCGAAGCCAACGGCTGGAGCGTGGACTCGATACTCGGCAAGACGGTGCGCGAAGCCATAGGCGAAGCCGCATGGCGCCTGATCGAGCCGCAGGTCGAGCGCGTGCTCAAGGGGGAGACGGTCGAGTACGTTCGCCCCATGACCCTGCCCAATGGCGAGCAGCGCATCATCGAAGTCCACCTGATTCCACACTTCGACGCGCAGGCGCAAATGCTGGGCGCGTTTGTGCTGATCACCGACATCACCCGGCATCAGCTCGCCGAACGCGCGATACGCGAGAGCGAGGAGCGCATGCGCAAATTCGCCGCCGCGACCAATGAAGGGATTTTCTTCCACAAGGACGGCATACTCAGCGATGTCAACCAGGCGCTGCTCGAAATATGCGGCTACACGCGCGAGGAGATGATAGGGAAAAACGTGCTGGAGTTCGTCCCGCCCGAGTGGCACCAGACGATGACGGACTATATGCGCGCCCAGCGCGAGGATCCCTACGAGGCCGAGGTGCTGCACAAAGCCGGCCACAAGATCGCGGTGGAACTGGTGGGCAAGACGCTGCACATGAAGGGCGAGACGCTGCGCATGGGCGCGCTGCGCGACATTACCGCGCGCAGGCACGCCGAGGCGCGCATCCAGTACCTGGCGCATCATGACATGCTCACCGGCCTGCCCAACCGCGCCTACCTGACCGAGCGGCTGGCGACGATCCTGGCGCTGGCGCGGCGCCACGGCACGCTGGTGGCGATCATGTTCATCGACCTGGACAATTTCA
>CAKKSJ010000419.1 GCA_919902965.1 Burkholderiales bacterium | reverse complement strand
ACCTTGTCCATCCAGGATTTGGCTCTGGGATTATGCCGGTCGGAATCGTTCACATTGATCGCTTCGAGCTCGTGCAGCAGTTCTTTTTGCCTTTCGGTCAGATGCACCGGGGTCTCGACCACCACATGGCACAACAGGTCGCCATGGGCGTGGCTGCGCACGCCCTTGATGCCTTTGCCACGCAGGCGAAAGATTTTGCCGCTCTGGGTTTCAGCTGGAACCTTGATCCTGGCCGAGCCGGAGAGCGTCGGGATTTCGATTTCCCCGCCCAACGCGGCCACCGTAAAGCTGATCGGCATTTCGCAATGCAGGTCATCATGATCGCGCTGGAACACGGCGTGCGGCTTCAGGTGCAGTTGCACATAAAGGTCCCCTGGCGGCCCGCCATTGACGCCCGCCTCTCCTTCTCCGCTCAGGCGGATGCGGTCGCCCTCGTCCACGCCCGCGGGAATCTTGACTGACAGGGTCTTGTGCTGTTTGACGCGACCCGCGCCCTGGCAACTGCTGCAGGGGTCGGAGATGACCTTGCCGGTGCCATGGCACTTTGGACAGGCCTGCTGGATGGAGAAAAATCCCTGCTGCATGCGCACCTGGCCCTGTCCGGCGCAGGTCGGACAAGTCTTGGGCTGCGTGCCGGGTTTCGCACCGGAGCCGTGACAGATCCCGCAGGCATCCATGGTAGGTATGCGGATCTTGGTCTCGTTGCCGTGCGCTGCCGCTTCCAGCGAGATCTCGAGGTTGTAGCGCAAATCGGCGCCGCGATAGACATTCGACCGGCCGCCGCGCGCCTGGCCGAAAATGTCGCCGAAAATGTCGCCGAATGCATCGGTGAAGTTGGCAAAGCCGGCACCGTGTGCCCCGCCCGCGGCGGAGGGGTCGACGCCCGCATGGCCGTAGCGGTCGTAGGCGGCGCGCTTGTCGGCGTCGGAGAGTATCTCGTAGGCTTCTTTCGCCTCCTTGAACTTTTCCTCAGCGCCTTTGTTCTTGTCCTCCGGGTTGCGGTCCGGATGGTGTTTCATCGCCAGCTTGCGATAGGCTTTCTTGATCGCGGCGTCGTCTGCGTCGCGATTGACACCGAGTATTTCGTAGTAGTCGCGTTTTGCCATAAATTTGCTGAGGTGTGAGGGTTTAGTTGTGAGCCGGCAACGGCAAAAGGGGCGAGGTTATCATTCCTCGCCCCCTACCGCGGTGCCAACCCTGCCTTATTTCTTGCCGTCCTTGACCTCTGTGTATTCTGCGTCGACCACTTCGGCGTCCTCGGCCTTGGTTTCGCTTTTCGCCTCCGGCGCCGCATGTTCGCCTGCGGCCTGGGCATCGGCATACATTTTCTCGCCCAGTTTCTGCGCCACCTGCGCCAGCGCCTGCGATTTGGCCTCGATCGCCGCCTTGTCCTCGGACTTGAGCACTGCCTCTGTTTCCTTGATGGCAGCCTCGATCTTTTCCTTTTCGCCCGCATCCAGCTTGTCGCCGTATTCGGCGAGCGATTTTTTCACCGAGTGCACCAGCGCTTCGCACTGATTGCGCGCGTTCACCAACTCCAGTGCCTTTCTGTCCTCTTCGGCGTGGGCCTCGGCGTCCTTGACCATTTTCTGGATTTCGTCCTCGCTCAAGCCGCTCGAGGCCTGAATATTGATCTTGTTCTCCTTGCCGGTGGCCTTGTCCTTTGCCGA
>CAKKSJ010000418.1:2106-10920 GCA_919902965.1 Burkholderiales bacterium | reverse complement strand
GATGTGGGCAATGATTAGCCCAAGGGGACTTTCCCCTCAAGGGGGATCGAGACCTCCGGGACGTGGGAAGGGCAACCTCGCCCCGATCGGTGCCACAGCCTGATCGGCCCGGGGGCGGACCTCCTACAAGAGCCAAACCCGATGTCATCGTTCCACCGCCAGCGCAACGCCCATGCCGCCGCCGATGCACAGACTGGCAAAACCCTTCTTTGCATCGCGCCTGATCATTTCATGCAGCAGCGTCACCAGGATGCGGCAGCCGGACGCGCCGATCGGATGGCCGATGGCGATGGCGCCGCCATTGACGTTGACCTTGTTCGTGTCCCACTTCATTTCGCGATTGACCGCGATCGCCTGCGCGGCAAACGCCTCGTTGATTTCCATCAGATCGAGATCGCCGATGCTCCAGCCGGCCTTCGCGAGGCACAGCTGGCTGGCCGGCACCGGGCCCATGCCCATGATCTTGGGATCGACGCCGGCCGAGGCATAGGCGCGGATGGTGGCGAGCGGTTTCAAGCCCAGCTCCTGCGCTTTTTTCGCCGACATCATGATCACCGCCGCGGCGCCGTCGTTGATGCCCGAGGCATTGCCCGCGGTGACCGTGCCGTTCTTGTCGAAGGCCGCGCGCAAGCCCGCGAGCGCCTCCAGCGTGCTGCCGTGCTTGGGGTATTCGTCGGCATCGAACACCAGCGCCGCGCCTTTACGCTGCGGAATTTCCAGCGGCAGGATTTCGTCCTTGAACTTGCCCGCCTTTTGCGCCGCTTCGGTCTTCTGCTGCGAAGCGAGCGCGAACGCGTCCTGGTCGGCGCGCGTCACGCCATACTTGGCAGCGACGTTCTCGGCGGTGACGCCCATGTGGTAGTTGTTGTACACATCCCACAGGCCGTCGACGATCATACTGTCGACGAGCTTGGCATCGCCCATGCGAAAGCCGTCACGCGACCCGGCGAGCACGTGCGCCGAAATGCTCATGTTCTCCTGGCCGCCGGCGATAATGATCTCGGCGTCGCCCGCCTTGATCGCCTGCGCGGCGAGGTGCGTCGCCTTGAGGCCCGAGCCGCATACCTTGTTGATGGTCATCGCCGGCACCATGTCCGGCAGCCCCGCCTTGAGCGCAGCCTGGCGCGCTGCGTTCTGGCCCACGCCCGCCGTCAGCACCTGACCCAGAATGACCTCGGAAATCTGCTCCGGCTTCAAGCCGGTCTTGGCGAGCAGCCCCTTGATCACATGCGCGCCCAAATCGGCCGCGGGAATCTTCGCCAGCGTGCCGCCGAATTTGCCTACCGCAGTACGACCCGCGGCTACGATTACTACGTCTGTCATTTGAACCTCCGTTAAACGTTGCCGGCAATCCTAGGGCTCGCGCCGATTTTGTCCCCCAAGGGGACTTCCTACCGGGCGTTGGAGGGGCGCCCTCGCCCCGACCGGTGCCCGTTCGAAGTCCGATCGGCCCGGGGGCGGGCCTCCTGCAACACCGGACTTCACACCCTCACCTTCACATACCTGCCCGGGGCAGGCTCGATCGGCTTGAACTTCGCATTGCCCATTTTCTTGGGCGCCGCGCGCTCGCCACCGGAAAAACCCTGCATCCATGCGTCCCAATTCGTCCACCAGCTGCCGCGCATTTCTGTGGCGTTCGCCAGCCACTCGTCGGCATCCGCAGACAATCGATCGCTCGCCCAGTAGCTGCGCCGGTTCTTGGCCGGCGGATTGATCACGCCCGCAACATGGCCGCTGGCGCCGAGGACGAAACGCGTGTCGCCCTTGAGATGTCGGCTGGAAAGATAAGCGGTTTTCCACGGCACGATGTGATCCTCGCGCGTCGCCAGAATATAAGTCGGCAGGCGAATCGCGCCGAGATCGACCGGCACGCCGCACATGGCGAGCTTGCCCGGCTCGCGCAGCTTGTTTTCCAGGTACATGTTGCGCACATACGAGCAATACATCGGCCCGGGCAGATTGGTGCTGTCGGCGTTCCAGTAGAGGATGTCGAACGCCGCCGGCGCTTTGCCCTTGAGGTAATTGTTGACCACGTAGGACCAGACCAGGTCGTTGGCGCGCAGTGCCGAAAATACGAAAGCGAGTTCCTTGCCCGACAGGATGCCGCCTGAGCCTATCGCCGCCTCGCGCGCCGCCACGCTGGCTTCGTCCACGAATACGCCGATGTCGCCGGGGTAGGTGAAATCGAGCATGGTGGCGAGCAGGGTCACGCTCGCCACGCGCTCCTCGCCGCGCGCGCGCAGCACTGCGAGTGCCGCGGAAAGCAGGGTCCCGCCGACGCAAAAGCCGAGCGCATTGATTTCCTCGGACTTGCTGATCGCGCGCACGACCTCGATGGCTTTCAATACACCGTCGGCGATGTAATCGTCCCAGCTCAGTCCGCCCAGCGTTTCCTCGGTGATATTACGCCAGGAGACCATGAACACCGTATTGCCCTGCTCCACTGCATAGCGCACGAAGGAGTTCTCCGGCTGCAGATCGAGGATGTAGAACTTGTTGATGCAGGGCGGCACCATCAACAGCGGCCGCTTGCGCACCTTCGCCGTCGCCGGCTGGTACTGGATCAACTGGATGAGTTCGTTTTCGAACACCACCTCGCCCGCGGTCACGGCTAGATTGCGGCCCACCTCGAACGCGGACTCGTCGCTCATGGACACCCGCCCCAGTTCGACGTCCTCGATCAGGTGGCGGATGCCGGTATGCAAGCTCTCGCCCTGGGTATCCAGCGCCAGTTGCAGCGCCTCGGGATTGGTGGCGGCGAAATTGGCCGGGCTCATGGCGTCGATCATCTGGCGCGTGTAAAAGCGCAGCCGCTGCTTGGCCGGTGCGTCCAACTCGACCGTTTCCGCCAGATCGGTGAGAAAACGGGAATTGAGCTGATAGACCTGACGCAGAAAATCGTGATAGCCGCTGTCGCGCCAAGCGTGCGCGGCGAAGCGCTTATCGCCACTGGCTTCGTCCTTGCCCTTGCCAGGGCCGAGAACGGGGCTGGCAGCCTGTCTGGACTCGCGCCCAAGCATCGCCCCCCATAGGGCCATTTGCTGCTGGAAATAGCCCGTTTGCAGGTCCGCCAGACGCGATGGATCGGCGCCATGGCCGGCAATCAGCAACTGCCATACCCGGCCGGCCTCGGAGCCAGCTGGGAAAAGGCTCAGAAAATTCTGCAGCAGCGCCCCGCCCGCCTGCGCGTAAGCGCCTGATCGGTCCTCGGAATTGTGCGCTTGCACGGGCGTGCGGATCTCCGAAAGCGGTGCACCAAGATGAGCACGCCCAAGCAGGGCGAGCCCAAGAAAGACTGGCTAAAGCGGGGATTTTGCACTGCACCAATCAGACTGTCAAGGCAAAAGCAGATTCCCCGGCCAGAGGCCTAGGAACGACAGTTTTTACTGATTTCTCAGCATGTTGTAACGCCATGCCGCAACGCTCAATCCTAGCTATGCAGCATTCTCAGAATATGCGGACCGAACACCAAGCCGCCGATGAGCGCCGCTCCGATCGCCGCGACCAGAACCGCACCGGCAGCGGCGTCCTTGGCCTTGCCGGCCAAGGGATGGGCCTCGGGCGAGGCCAGATCGACCAGAAACTCGATCGCAGTGTTTATCGCCTCCGCGACCCATACGCACAGGATAGCCAGGACGATCAGCGCCCACTCGAGCAGCGAAATCCCGAACATCAAGCCTGCGGCAAGGACCAGAACCGTAGCCACGGCGTGAATCCTGGCGTTGGCTTGCGTCTGCAGCAATACCTTCAGGCCACGAAAAGCGTGGCCGAAACTGCGCAGACGGGCGCTTAGGTAGGGATTGGTCATCGGCAGGAGGCTGGTTTGGGTTCGATAGTGATGGCAGGATTATGCCCGATTGGTACACCTTTCAGCCATGCGACTTACCCCCCTCTCCCCGCTGGCGGGGAGGGGGGGAAGATCATCGCCAACTCGTAGATTATCTTCCTAGTCTTCAGCGCTTCGCTTCCGACAGCGCTTTTCTTCGCAGAATTTCATCCACCAACTGGCGAAAGCGCGCGCGCGTTTCGAATTCGACTATGGCGCGGCCGATCAGCGGCGGTATCCAGACATCGGGAATCGACTCCAGGTGATACACGACTCGGGTGCCGCGCGCGTCTGCGATCAACCGGGTCGTGGACTGGTTTTTCTTCATGTTGCCGCTGATCATGCGGCCCTGCAGTTTCTCGTAGGGCGTCAAAAGCACTTCCGTCACCGTTTCGATCGGCACGGAAAACGGACCGAAGCCCATGGCGCCCTTCTGCGACACCAGCAGCATTGCCTCTGTGCGCGACAGGATCACGCTTTTTTCCAGCTTGGAAATGAATTCGGTCGCGTGATCGTAGTCCGTCATCACCGCCCAGGCTTCCTGCGGCGTGACCGGAACGTGAAAGCGCACGTCGACGAACACCTCCTCGCCTTGCATGCGCACGCTTACGTCAATGGCGTCGATAGATTCCGCGCCAGCCCGAAGCGCAAACAAGCAAAGGAACATTGCCGCGAAAAGCGCAAGGTATGACTCGCGAGGACCGCTCAAAGTCAGGTGTCCTTACAGACCAGGCGAGTTGCCCTTCACAGACACGGTTTCCATTCCGTCGCCTCGGACCAGAAGCGCATCCCCTTGGCCAGCGGCCGGCCGTCGATCACATGCGGCTGCTGTCCCGGGTCGTCGATGCGCACTTCGATGCGCTCCGCGTCCACCGCCCTTACCTCGCCGCGAATCCAGTCGCGCACCGCGATGCCGACCAGCAGCGCGCGGCAGACTTTGACGCCGGGCTTTGCGACCGCCGCGAGGGTTTCCGTTTTCGCCCGCGCGCGCGCGATCATGGCCCGCGTCGGCATGCCGGTGATCGCATCATTCGCCCACTCTCCCGCATAGCGATCGCCCGAAGGCCATTCGTACACGCCATAGCCGTGGCGCCGGTCGTTCAGATAGGCGCCGCTGTAGCGCTCGCCCGCTGCGGAGCCGCGCGCGCTCCATGTGTACTTGCCGCTGCCTTCCCTGCGGTCCTCGACGAATTCGCCGTCATAGCGATCGCCCGATGGCCAGGTCTTGACGCCCCTGCCGTGCTTGCGGCCAGCGTGAAATTCGCCCCGGTATTCGGCCTTGCCCTTGGCCTCGCCATAGCCCTCGGCCAGCCCGTCCTTGCATCCACCCTGGTAGATTCCGGCGAGCTCGGGATCGAGCACGCGGCACGCCGCCTGCGCGCCCACGCCGAGCGGGAACAGCGCCACCGCGACCAGACCAGATAACAGCGCAAGCATCAGCGTCGAGCGTTTGCCGCCGACGTGGCCGGCTCTGCCTGTGAATGGAATCAAGTCACGCTCCGCGTATTTGAATGCCCTGGCATTATAGCTTTAGCCGGTGACCGATCAGACACCGATCGGCCCGGGGGCGGGCCTCCAACGAACACCTAATTAAACATCCAGGCCAGATTGACCCCGGCGGGATGAATCAGCACATGCGGGGCGCCTTTCTGCGGCGTGCGCAAGGATTCCCAGAAAACCCGGCCGATGGCGTAGCCGAGCGCGCTGCCTGCAACGGTGTCGGACAACCAATGGTTGCGGCTGCCGACGCGGGCGAGGTTGGTGACCGCGGCTAGGCCATAGAGCCAGGGCGCGTCGTATTCCTCCGCAAAAGGCGTCGCGACCGCCCAGGCGATGATCGTATGCCCGGATGGCAGCGAATCGTAGCCAGAGGCCGTGGAAAGGGGCTTGAAGGCATGGTTGCCGAGCCCATTCCCTGGGCGTGCACGGCCAAACACGGTTTTCAGCCCGGTGACCGCCAGAAATGCGGTACCGCCCGCCTCCAGCGCCGCGTAGCCGGTGCGGGAGCGCACTGGATCGCTGCCGTCCAGGGCAGCCACCCCGGCCCCGGCGATTGCGAGCCAGGGGAGCGCGTTGCCGAAGCTGTTCCCCACCTTCACATAGCGATTCTGGCCATGATCCTGCGCGAACTGGTCGGCGCGCCGGTCCAGCGCGCTGCTGGCCAAAACCAGCCCTCCACCGATGGCGCCCATGCGCAGCCAGTCCATATCGGCGGCGGTGCGCCCCGCGCTGGCGAAATCGCTCGCGACGCGCCGGACCGGACGGGTAAGCGGCTGCAGCACGTCGGCCAGACGCGGCGCATCCACCCTGGTCTCCACATCGTCCAGGCGCGCGAGCGGATCGGCTACGCGTGCCGACGGTTCCCGGTAGTCGACCGCGACCGAATCCGCGAGCTGGGCGGCGCTGATCTCGCCATCGAAATAGCGCTGTAGCCGCTTCAGGTCGGCGAAGTCGTAGGTCACTGCAGGGTCGGCGCCTTGCGCAAACATGACCCGGATCTCGCGCATGTCCAGCGGCCCCAGATGCAGCGCCGTGCGGGCGGCGCGTCCGACCGCGCGGCTGGTGGGGTGCAGACTCTCGTTGGCGAGCGTGAGCGTGAGTCGATGAGTCGCATCGTACGCAACCCGGATGTTGCGAAACTGCTGCCGATAGAGGGCATCGACCAGCCGCTGTTCGTAGCCTTGAGCATCGGCTGTCCACTGCTTTGTCTCAGGCTGAGGGACGACCCGCGTGTAGGGCTCAGGCCCCTGGGGCGGCGGGCTCCAGCTATCGCGCCGATCAGCCGGAATCGACTCGTCGTTCCGCGGCGGCGCCGCTTTGAAGCGCAGGGCGCGATCGTCGCGCGCGCGGGTGATGTCGTATAACGGGACAAAGCGAGAGAGTTTGGCACCGCCGTCGCGCGTGAGCGGCTTCCACACGGCCGTTGCGGTGCCGGTGCTCGAGCGGGTGAGAAAGGCGTCGAACGGGACACTGAGGTACACACCCTTGTCGAAGCTGCCCTCGCCGAATTGCTCTGCCGATACATCGGTTTTGGAGAAAAATGCGCCGAACTTGACCCCATTGTCGAACACCCGCGACAGGTCGACCGTCACCCCCATATCCTTCGCCAGGTAACGACCGACACTCAAGTTCGCCTGCACGCCGTTCCAGCCGGTATCCCAGTACAGAGTCGCATGGCCGGTGGCGACCCGATAGCCGGTCTGATCGCCGGCATTGTCGAAGCTCAGGTCCTGTTCGAAGCTGCGCTGTTTCACCAGGTTTGCGTCCACGCCCAAAGCGACGCGGCTGGCGAACGGCCGGTACAGCCACTCCGTGCCTATGCCCCCGAAGTAGGGCTCTAAATAGCCTGCGTACACGCTGTAGTACTGATTGTCGGACAGCCTGCCGACATGCGTCGCCTGCAGATTCGGAATCGTCATCTGCGAGGTCGTCACGTATTCGCGCAGATAGGTGCGTACGCGAGGCAAATTGCTGGGGCCGGTTACTTTGAATTTGTCGTAGTTGTCGTACAGTCCAACCTGCACGGTTCCCTGCAGCCAGGTGTCGCCGCGCAGCCGCAGCTTGGCGTTGCCCACCGCCCCTATCTGAAACAGCAGGAAGGAGTCCGGTCCGCCCAGCGTCTGCTGGTAGTTCGGTCCCAGGCTGGTTTCGAACCGCGGCCGCGCGTTATCATAAAGAGCATTTCCCTGCGGTAAAGTATCGGGCGCGCGCGCTATCAGCATTGCGCGCTCCTCGCGCGGCGGCAACTGTCGCGTCTGCGCGGCAACCCAGGCGTCGCGCTCGATTACATGTTCAGCGACGTCCACACCGCGCTGGAGGTAACTGAGCGTGAAGCGGTCCACGCTCGCCGGCGCATCGCGGTTGAGCACCGCCGCAGCCCGGTCGGCACGCTCGCGCCAGTACATGGCTTGGGCATCGTCCAGCGTCACCCTGAGCTCGCGCCCGCGCTGCTCTATCCTGCGCACATGCCAATCGGTCTGCGCCGCGATGTCGCGGCTGGTGACCGACCAGTCGGGCGCCCGCTGCGGACGGGTCAGCGCCACCGGGACCCGCGGCGGGTCGTTCAGCTTGGGCACGGAGAGCCCATCGAGTTGCGTATGCAGGGTAATGCCAAGCATGGCCGTATTGCCACGCTCTACGCCGAGGGTGACATCCACCACACGTCCCGCCCGGTATACCGCGCCGACGTTCCAGGGGGAGCTTTGCCGCAAGATGTTGCCCAGACCCTCGTGCTGAAAATCGTTACCGTCGTATTCCAGCTTCAGAAGCAGTGGCGCCCAGGGTGTCTGGTATTGCGCGCCGCCGAATAAGGCGGTGGGGCCGTGAAAATAGCTTCCGAAAGCGAAGCTGCCGCCTTGTCCAAAATCCGTTTTTCGCGCATCGAACGACGGAATAAGCCGGCTCAGCGGGTTGCGCAAATTGCCTCTCGCGCCTACGTTGCCCCAGCCCATGCCGAGGCTCCAGTCCAGCGGACCGATGCGCTTGCTCGCGACCAGGTACTCGCCTGAAAAAAGCCCGGTTCCGGCGAAGTCGCGGAAGCCAAGCGCGACTTGCGGCATATAGGCCGATTCGGTCCAGAGGCGAAATTTGGCGTCGAAGCTCTTGTCCTTGAGGGCTTGATCGCCACTAAAACTCGGGTCCGCACTGTACAGCCGATTACTTATATTGGTGTAGCGAAATCCCGCCTCCAGCCAGTCCAGTGGCTGCACCATGATATTGCTTTGAGAATAAGGATAGATGCGGCTGAAATTGACCGTGAGATTGCCCGGGTCTTTCATACGCGCCGTGGGCGTTTGCAGCAAGCCTACGCCACCCCAGTCGCTTGCCGTAGTCACCAGACTGCGTGAGCGCGAGGAAGGGGTTGGCGCGGGCAAGACCAGCGCCTTGCCGGCGTCCGCTGTGTCCGCCTCGCCAGCACCCCGCCGGTCGCGCAGCCCTTGCGCGGTTCCGCCAAGCTCACGCAGTACCGAAGGCATCCACGCCGGCGA
>CAKKSJ010000418.1:0-2006 GCA_919902965.1 Burkholderiales bacterium | reverse complement strand
CCAAAGCGCTGCACTCTTCCGTCCGGCTGCGCTACCCAGACCCAGTCCGGTCGCGACGCCCAGAACCAGTCCAAGCGTCCTGAATCGGGCGCAGCACAGGACTGCACATACGCCAGCGCCTCGTTACCCGCAGCATGCGTCACCGCGCAGCGCGTACCACGTGACGTAATCACCGTGACTGTGCTCGGTCGCTTGGGCATAACCACGCTATGCCCCGGCTTCAGCATCGGGTCGCGACCAACATTCGCCTGCAGCCAGCGCGCATCGGACACCGCAACCCGAACACGGCCCGTGACCGGCAAGCTGCTAACCCAGTCGCGCAGCCGCTGCAATACCTTGGGATCGGCCTTTATTTCCTGATCGAGCCCCGAGAGATTCCTCAGAAGTTCGAGCCGCAACTCGGCCTGCGCGGGCACCTCCCCCGGCACCCGCCAGCTCAGACCTAGCGGATAAGCATTCGGGTCGATAGGCTGCTCCAACAGCCAATCGCTCAGCCGCTTCGGCGCAACCTGCCCGTACCCCAGTGACGGCGCCAAGACGACCAACCCAAGAAGAGCTACTGCAAGCTTGTGCAATAGCGAAGTTTCTGTCCCCCAAGGGGACTTTCCCCTCAGGGGGGATCGAGACCTTCGGGGCGTCCTCCAAGAGAACTTTCCCCTCAAGGCGGATCGAGACCTTCTTGGCGTAGGAGGGGCGCCCTCGCCCCGATCAGTGGCAATCTCGAAGACCGATCGGCCCGAGGGCAGGCCTCCCACAAGCCACGAACCACGGGCCACGAATAACGGCCTCATCACTTATGCCCAGCCGCCTGCACCGGCCAGCGCTGCCAGGTGAAACACAGGTCTGCAGCAAGGCATTGCTCCCCATAGACCACCGTTTCCTGGCCACCCCGAAAATCAACTGCATACCGTGTTGGCGGCAATAGCGCATCGGCGTCAATTCCAAATACCGCCGACAGTCCCGCGACCACCTCAGGCTCAGCACGCTCCTCGAACCAAGTCAGCCCCTGCGCATCCATTCCCTGCAATGCACTACGCCTCGGCGCCTCAATAGCACGCAGTTCGAGTTTGTCCTTTACCCCAAACCGGTACCCAGGCATGACATCGCGAGCGCGAGTCCATAGAAACGCCTGATTGTCACGGGCAGCCGCAGACCAAGCTGGCAACTCGGGCAAGCGGACATTGCGCCATTCCGTTGTGAGACCTACCGCGCCGACAAGTCGCCCGTTCTGCAAGCGCAGCACTTCGCGTTCAGCGCTGTACCATACTTCGATCGAGCCCTGAGGATGGCTGTCGATGTAACCTAACGCAAGGAGCGCAACACGGCCGCTGACGGTAATCCTGAGGTAACGGAAATTCGGATTCAGCCTGGCATTGTCTACACCAGGGTTTCGCCCATAGGCATAGGGCAAGGTCTGCAGAATTGCATTGCCGGCAGAAGAGCAGCCAGCCAGCGCAGCGACCAGAGAGAGAACCGCGGCCAGGGCTCGAATCTTCACCTCACTTCACCTCAGCCATAGCTCTCGCCGGAACCACCCACCCGTCTACAGGCTCACCTCGAAGTCGGCAGGATATCGATTTCAGGACTACAAAAACAAAAGATCCTTGGCAACTAGCCAAGGATCTTTTGAAGAACAGGTGAATTACTTTGTCGTGGTAGTTGTCGTGGTTGTGCTCGTAGCTGCGGAAGCCGGATTGTCACTTGACGAAGAAGCAGCGACCGCCACTGCGGCAACGGCTACAGCTGCCGCGATCACGCCGGCCGTAATACCACCAGCCGCCGCTGCCCCGGCACCGCCAGCACCGCCAGCACCGCCCGCACCCTGCTGCTGCTGCGCGAACGCACTACCTGCAAGGAACATCGACGCAACCAAAATCGCAAACGCTTTCTTCATTTTTCTCTCCTGTATCAAACCGATGCTAAGAACGAAATTCAGCCAAATCCAAAGGACGGGGGTTCCATTATCCACAAAAATCAGAAAGTTGCAAGATGTCCAAAAACCCCAT
>CAKKSJ010000417.1 GCA_919902965.1 Burkholderiales bacterium | reverse complement strand
GGCGACTTGGTTCTTCTTGTACTGGCACACAAATATACCTAATATGTACCCCCCACGCTAAGCTATCAGCGCAACAATGTCTTTCCCGCGTTTTTCCGCCTTGCTTTTGCTCACCCGGATGCTGCTTGCAGGCGCGGGTTTGACGCTTGTTGCCTGTGCGCAACAGCCGGCACGGCCGGCGACACCGGCGACCGGGCCCGCACCAATTCAGAGCCACGCCACTGAGCCCGCATCCGCGCATGCCGGCACCGCGGAAGCCGCAGCAGAGGCCGCGGCCAAGCCTGAGCTGCCCAAGCAGCATTTGACCGAGGCGGTGCTGTATGAATATCTGCTGGCGGAAATCGCCGGACAGCGCGGCGCAGTCGGCTTGTCCGCGCAGGCCTATGCCGACCTGGCCAGACACACGCGCGATCCGCGCATCGCCAAGCGCGCAACCGAAGTCGCCTTGTATGCACGCATGCCCGCCGCGGCGATCGACGCCGCCAGGATCTGGAATGAGACGGAACCGTCCTCCCTGCAGGCGCTGCAGGCACTTACCAGCTTGCTGATAGGCGCCAAGCGCCAGGAAGAAGCGCTGCCTTATCTGCAGAAGCTGCTCGAAAACGACAGCAGTGGTGGCGGTTTTCTGCACCTGTCCCGGTTGCTTGCAAATAACCAGGACAAGGCGCTGACGCTTGCGCTGGTACAGCGGCTCGCGCAGCCCTATCCTAAAGCGGCGCAGGCGCATTTTGCCGTCGCCCAGGCCGCAGCGGTCGCAGGACAGAGCGAACTCGCGCTCGCCGAAGTGCGCGCGGCGTCGAAGCTCCTGCCGGAATGGGATCTGCCCGTGCTGCTCGAGGCGCAGCTGCTGCAGCGGCAATCGAACGCACAGGCGCTGCAGCGCCTGGCCGCGTTCCTCGAGCGGCATCCCAAGTCGCGGGAGGTGCGCATGAGTTATGCGCGTGTCCTCGTGGCGGAACAGAAATATACCGAGGCGCGCGTCGAATTCCAGACCTTGTCCAGGGATTTTCCCAACAACACCGACGTGGTGTTTGCCGTGGGCGTACTGTCGCTGCAATTGCAGGACTATGCGCTGGCGGAAGCAAACTTCAAACGCCTGCTCGCGCTGCCCTATCGCGACAAGAATACGGTGCGCATGTACCTGGGTCAGATCGCCGAGGACCAGAAAAATTACCCGCAAGCGCTGCGCTGGTATGACGAAGTCGCCGGCGGCGATGCGTTTCTGCGCGCGCAGATCCGCTATGCCCTGGTGTTAAGCAAGCAGGGCAAGCTGGACGAGGCGCGCGCCCACCTGCAGCAGGTCGAGGCCGACAGCGAACAGGCGCGGGTGCAGTTGTTGCTGACCGAGGCGCAAATGCTGCGCGACGCCAAGCAAGCGGGCGCCGCTTTCGATCTGATCGGCAAGGCGCTTGAGCGCATGCCCGACCAGCCGGACTTGCTCTATGATTACGCCATGCTGGCGGAGAAACTCGAGCAGGTGGATCTGCTCGAGTCCAGCCTGAAGAAACTCATCAGTCTGAAACCCGACCACGCGCATGCCTACAATGCGCTCGGTTATTCACTTGCCGAACGCAATCTGCGCCTGCCCGAGGCACAGGGGCTGATAGAAAAGGCGCTGCAACTTTCCCCGGAGGACCCGTTCATCATCGACAGCATGGGCTGGGTGCTGTTCCGGATGGGCAAGAACAAAGAGGCGCTGGAGTACCTGCGCAAGGCTTACGCCACGCGCCCCGACCCGGAGATCGCCGCGCATCTGGGGGAAGTATTGTGGGTCGCCGGAGAGCGCAGTGAAGCCGAGAAGATATGGCTGGAGGCGTCCAAAAAGACTCCGGATAACGACGCCCTTAACGGTACCATCAAGCGCTTGAAGCGTTAATTAGGGCAAACTGAACGCAAACCGGGTGTCTTCGGCGGGGTAAAAGCTCTTATTTTACGAACAAGGGGGGACGCATCCCCCCTTGTCCCCCAAGGG
>CAKKSJ010000416.1:6461-8089 GCA_919902965.1 Burkholderiales bacterium | reverse complement strand
GGGCGTTTTCCGGCGAGCGCTTGCGTGCGGCGGTACGCGAGGTCGAGCATCACCTCGCCCATCTGGGCTCGGCGTTTCTCGTTTCCCCGTTCGATGAAGCGGTCACGGTTTCGGTCGACGGTTTCGGCGATTTCGCCAGCGCCGCCTGGGGGGTGGGCCGCGACGGCCGCATCGAGGCCGAAGACAAGATCTATTTTCCGCATTCGCTCGGTATTTTCTATCAGGCGCTGACGCAGTATCTGGGCTTTCCGAATTACGGCGACGAATACAAGCTGATGGGCCTGGCGCCCTACGGCGAGCCGCGCTTCATGGCTGAGATGCGGCAGATCGTGGAGCTCGATGAAGACGGAGCATTCCAACTGAACTTGGATTACTTTCGCCATCACCGCGAGAAAATCGCCTACGAATGGGAAGATGGCGCGCCGTCTTTCAGCGATTTGTATTCACCACACCTGCTCGAGTTGCTGGGGCCTGCGCGCAAGCCGGAGGACGAGTTGACGCAGCGCCACAAGGACCTCGCGCGCTCGGCGCAGGCGATGTACGAGGAGGCGTTCTTTCATCTGCTCAATCGGCTGTACGAGCGCTACCGGGTCGATGCGCTGGCGCTGGCCGGGGGTTGTGCGATGAACTCGGTTGCCAATGGCAAGATTTATCGCAATACCCCGTTGAAGAGACTGTATGTGCAGTCGGCGGCGGGGGATGCGGGGGGGTCGATCGGGGCGGCGCTGGTGGTGTGGCATGAGAAGCTGGAAGTTCGGCCCGCGGGCGGGCCTCCTACGCCCCGAAGGTCTCGATCCCGCTCGACGGGAATGTCCTCCTGGAGGACGAACCCCGCCCGGGTTGTGATGGACCACGCTTATTGGGGTCCGCAGTTCTCAGACGAGGAAATCGGGGCGCTGCTCGGCGCGAAAAATGCCGAGATCGCCGCCCAGGATTGTGTGGTGAATCGGCTGGAGAACGAGGCTGCGCTTTGTTCTCAGACCGCCAAGGCGATTGCCGACGGCAAGGTAGTGGGCTGGTTCCAGGGGCGCATGGAGTGGGGGCCGCGGGCGCTCGGTAATCGCTCCATCCTCGCCGATCCGCGGCGCGCCGACATGAAGGACATCCTCAATCTCAAAATCAAGCGGCGCGAGTCCTTCCGGCCGTTTGCGCCTTCGATCCTGCGCGAGCACGTTGTCGAGTGGTTCGAAGTGGACGACGATGTGCCGTTCATGATGCAGGTGTATCCGATACGCGAGGCCAAGCGTGCGCTCATACCAGCAGTCACCCATGTGGACGGGTCCGGGCGGTTGCAGACCGTCACGCGCGCGACCAGTCCGCGCTATTACGCGCTGATTGAGGCGTTCCGCGAACTGACGCATGTGCCGATGGTGCTGAATACCTCGTTCAATGAGAACGAGCCGGTGGTGTGCAAACCCGGGGAGGCGCTGGACTGTTTCCTGCGCACGAATATGGATGTGCTGGTGATGGGGAACTGGGTGGTGGAGCGGAGCTAGTCGCCGCGGGGCGCCGCTCCTGCAAGACGCTGCTCCTACAATTGCGGCGTCTGCGATAATCTCCTAGCCATGCCGACCCGCCCGATGAGAGTCATCTTCACCAACCGCTACTTCTACCCCGACCATTCTGCG
>CAKKSJ010000416.1:0-6361 GCA_919902965.1 Burkholderiales bacterium | reverse complement strand
CCGCCCGATGAGAGTCATCTTCACCAACCGCTACTTCTACCCCGACCATTCTGCGACCAGCCAGATGCTTTCCGATCTGGCTTTTTTCTTGGCCGGTGCCGGACATGAGGTAGGCGTGGTCACGAGTCGTCAGCGCTACGACGACGCGGCGGCGGGACTGCCGCCGCACGAGCGCATCGACGGCGTCGAGGTGCATCGCGTGCGCACCGCGCGTTTCGGTCGCGACAAACTCGTCGGCAGGGCCTTGGATTATGCGACCTTCTACCTTGCCGCGGGCTGGAAGCTCTGGCGACTTACGCGCGCGGGTGATGTCCTGGTCGCCAAGACGGACCCGCCCCTGATCTCGGTGGTGGCGGCCATTGTCGCCCGCGTGCGCGGCGCGCGGCTCGTCAACTGGGTGCAGGACGTGTTTCCCGAGGTGGCAGACGCCTTGGGTGTACGCGCGCTCAACGGGCCGCAGGCTGAAGTTCTGCGCTGGATGCGCAACCGGGCATTCGGCTCGGCGGCGGCAAACGTGGTGCTGGGCGCGCGCATGGCGGAAGTGGTGGGGCGTGCGGGTGGACTACCGGAGCGAACGCGCGTGATCCCCAACTGGGCCGACATGGAGGCGATACGCCCGGTCGCTGCAGCGGACAATCCCCTGCGGCGCGAATGGGGGCTGGATAGCAAATTCGTCGTCTGCTATTCAGGCAACATGGGCCGCGTGCATGAATTCGATACCATCCTCAATGCCGCGCAAAGTCTCGCTGGCATGGCAGAGTCGATGGTATTTCTGTTCATCGGCGACGGCGCGCAGCGGCGCATGCTCGAAGACGAAGTCCATCGCAGGGGACTCGTGAATGTTCAGTTCCGGCCCTATCAGGACCGGGCCGGACTGTCCTTCAGTCTCGGGGTTGGCGATGTGCACCTGGTGTCGCAGCGGCCCGAAGTTGAAGGCTACGTTTTCCCGAGCAAGCTCTACGGCATTCTCGCCGCCGGGCGGCCGGCAGTGTTTGTCGGCGATCCCGAGGGTGAGATCAGCCAGTTCGTTACGCGCGAAGGCATAGGTGCGGCGGTGCGACAAGGCGACGCGGCAGGCCTGGCCAATCAACTGCTGCGGCTGCAAAGCAATGCCGCTTTGCGCGAGGCGATGGGCGCGCGGGCACGCACGCTATTGTGCGAGCGCTACGACAAACGGATTGCGTTCAAGGCCTGGGCTGCGTTGCTGAACGAGTTATCGGGAGCAAGCTGATCTCCAGAAGGCAATTTGCCTGCAGAAAAGTTTACCGGCTGGACTTCAGCCATCGACAGATCAAAAAAAGCGACAAATGGTCGCTTTTTTTGTTGCTCCGGCCGCGCTTCGGCTATTCTTGACCCATGTCCGCATCAGCCGCCATCCCAGGGCTAGTACAACAGCTGCGACAGGAGCGCGCATTGCTCTGGTGCGTGTTGGCGTCGATCGTCCTGCATGCGCTGCTGCTGTTCAGCCTGAACCCGCGCATTGCGCTCGCGCCCCCGGCCAAGGCGCTGTTGGTGCTGACGGCGCGGCTGGCGCCAGTCGCGACCGCCCCAAGCGCGCCGCCGTCCGTGTCAAAGCCGGCAACAACGGCTGCGCCAGAACCGGCGCCCGCGCCGCCACCTCCGAAACCCGCAGCTCCTCCGCCAGTTGCAAGGCCTGCCCCGGCGCCGCCTGCGGTACTGCGCAAGCCCGTGGAAAAGCCGGCGCCCGCTCTGCAAAAGGCCGCGCCAGTCGAAGCAAGGAAAGCTGCACCAGCGAAACCCGCGCCTGAGGCGTCGGCAATGGCGGCGCCTGGCGCGCAGCCCGCAGCGCCAGGTCAAGGCAGATCGTCTCCGGCCGAGCCGACCGGAGACGCCACGACTGAGTCGGCGGCCAAGTCCGGCAGCGAGGTCGACAAAGGGACGCTGGCGCAATACCGCCTGGCCCTGATCGTGGCGACCCGGCGCTACAAGCGCTATCCGGCGATCGCCATGGAAAAGGGTTGGCAGGGCGAGGTTGAAGTGCGCATGCTGATCGGCGCCAACGGCATGCTCGCCAGCACTTCAGTCAAGACGAGCAGCGGCCACGAGATTCTGGACAAGCAGGCGATGGACATGCTCCGGAAAGGCAAGACCACGGTGCCGATCCCGGCGAGTTTGCGCGGCCGCGAGTTCACTATCGACGTACCGGTGATCTTTAACCTGGAGACCCCGAACTCCTAAGCGACGGCATAGTAGCGGTTTCCCGCGGTGGGAATGCGACTACATGGTCAACGTCCAAACGAATGCCGATGTGCTCGCCGAGCGCATGGTTGTGGTGGCTCGGGACCAGGGCGAGCACTTTCCTGCCGCTTTCCAGTTTCAGGGTATACAGGATCTCCGCGCCGCGAAACGCCTTGTGCACGACCTCAGCCTGCATATTGCTCGCATCGTCATGGATAATGTCGTCCGGGCGCAGCAGGATGTCTACCGTGCAGCCCTTGCCGCAGACGTCGCAGCCGATGTTGCACGCCAGCGGAATGTCGCCGTTCAAGACGCCGAGTTCGATCTTCACCTGGTGCCCATTTTGCACCGTCGCCGGGAGGAACACGCCCTGACCTATGAAATCCGCAACAAAGCGGCTGACAGGACGGTGATACAGGTTGTATGCATTGTCCCATTGGCAGATCTCGCCCTGGTGCATGACACCGATCTCGTCGGCGATGGCGAAGGCCTCATGCTGGTCGTGCGTCACGATAACGGCCGTCGTGTCGGTGGACTTGATGATGTCCCGCACTTCGAGGCTGAGGCGCTCACGCAAGTCGACGTCGAGATTGGAAAACGGTTCGTCCAGCAACAGCAGGTCCGGTTCGGGTGCGAGCGCCCGGGCGAGCGCAACACGTTGCTGCTGTCCGCCGGAAAGTTCGTGCGGAAAGCTTTCGCCCAGGCCGGACAGGCCGACAGTGTGGAGCAGGACATCGATGCGTTTGCGCCGCAGCGCTGCGGAAACTCGATGCAGGCCGAAGCCTATGTTGGCGGCGATCGAAAGATGCGGAAACAGCGCATAGTCCTGGAACACCATGCCGATACGGCGCTTTTCAGGCGGCAGCAGACGACCCGGGCCGCTCACCAGCTGGCGATTGAGCCATATCTCGCCCTGGCGCAGCGGCTCGAAGCCGGCGATGCAACGCAGGACGGTCGTCTTGCCGCATCCGCTTGGGCCTAGCAGACATCCTATCTGGCCTTTTCTGAGCGAAAATGACAGGCCTTTGACCACTTCGTGATCGGCGTATGACTGATGTATAACGCGCACATCCAGAAGGGCGTCGGCGCGGGGCGTGGCAAGATCCATAGGGCTATTTTATTATGGATTTGGCCGTTTTGCGAATGATTCTTGTTACAATCGTAAACTGCCCTCAAGCTGGGCGTTTTCGTTCACGGATAGCAACGGCCCATCTACTTTGAATACCCCGGTTCCATCGCAGGAATGGTGATTTTCCGGCGGCGTCCGCTCGGCGCGTTCAGCCTGATCGCCTTGCTGGTGGCCTTGCTGTTCATAACGCCCATCGCGGCCGTGGTATCCAGTATTTTCGGGCCCAGCACCGGTGCTTGGTCGCATCTGGCGTCTACGGTGCTGCCCGATTACATCGTCAACACACTTTGGCTGCTGGGCGGGGTTGCGGCGGGCGTAGCCTTGCTCGGTGTAGGCGCCGCGTGGCTGGTAAGCATGTGCCGCTTTCCCGGCTCGGGCGCATTTGAGTGGCTACTGGTGCTGCCGCTGGCGATGCCTGCATACGTTATCGCCTATGCGTATACGGATTTGTTGCAGTTCGCCGGGCCGGTGCAGACCGCCTTGCGCGAAGCCACCGGATGGCGCGTGCGCGAGTACTGGTTCCCGGAAATCCGTTCCCTGGGCGGCGCCATCGCGATGTTCTCGCTGGTGCTGTATCCGTATGTCTATCTGCTCGCGCGCGCGGCCTTTCTCGAAATGCCGGCGAGCGCATTCGAAGCCGGGCGAACCCTGGGGCATGGCGCCTGGCGCGGATTTTTCCGTCTGGCCCTGCCGCTGGCGCGTCCCGGCATCGCGGCGGGCGCGGCTCTGGCGCTGATGGAGACGCTGGCGGATTTCGGAACTGTCTCGTATTTCGCGGTGCAGACATTCACCACCGGTATTTACCGCGCATGGTTGTCGCTGGGCGATCCGGTGGCGGCAGCGCAACTGGCCACCTTGATGCTGGTATTCGTGGCTGCAATTCTCCTGCTCGAGCGCGCCAACCGCGGCGGCTCCCGCTTCTACGATTCCGGGCGACGCAGCCGCGTGTCACCCTATCAGTTGAATGGCGCAAGCGCCTGGGTGGCGGTCTGCGCCTGCGCATTGCCGGTTGTGTTGGGATTCGTGCTGCCAGCGTGGATTCTGGCGCGCATGGCATTCTCAGAGGGCGATGCGCATTTTTTCAGTTCGCGCATGCTAGGCCTGATCGCGAACAGTTTCACGCTTGCCGCTGTAACCGCGGCGGCCGCAATCGTTCTGGCCGTGATCATGGCCTATGCAGTGCGCATCGACCGGGGAATGCTGGTGTCCGCAGCGCACCGCATAGCGGGCTTGGGGTATGCGCTCCCGGGCGCGGTCATCGCGGTGGGCATACTGGTGCCGGTCTCTCGGCTGGACAACCTGATCCACGCGTGGATGACCGACGCGTTCGGCAAGGGGCCGGGATTGCTGCTGACCGGCAGTATCGTGGCGCTGGTTTATGCATACCTGGTGCGTTTTCTAGCGGTCGCGCTGCAAACCGTGGAGGCGGGTTTGTCCAAGGTGACGCCGAGCATGGACGATGCGGCGCGCGGCTTGGGGTATTCCCCGGCCGCTACGCTGTTCAGGGTGCACGTGCCCATTATCCGCGGTAGCGTGCTTACCGCCGGGTTGCTGGTGTTTGTGGATGTGATGAAGGAACTGCCAGCCACCTTTGTCATGCGGCCGTTCAATTTCGATACGCTAGCCGTGCAGGCCTACAATTTTGCCGCTGACGAACGTCTGGCGGAAGCAGCCACCGCCTCGCTGGTGATCGTTGCGGTCGGCTTGCTGCCGCTGTTCATCCTTTGTCGCGCCATTGCCACAGGCGGCCGGCGAGCGCCTTAGCGTATCCCCTTACTTATAGCCGGCGCGATCGGAAATCCGCAGTGCGGTAGGCTGATTCCTGCCCAGCTCGCTCACGTGCAGCGGGTCGGCCTTGAACTTACCCAGCGATTGCAGTTCCGGATTCTTCACCTTGACTGTGGCGACCACCGGCCACTCGTTATTGCCGTCGGCGAAGTAGGCCTGCGCCGCATCGCTTGCCAGGTATTCGAGGAACTTGACTGCAGCAGTCTTATGCGGCGCGTGCTTCAGCATGCCTCCGCCGGAAATATTCATATGCGCGCCGCGGTTGTCCTGATTAGGCCAGATCACGCCGATTTTCTCCATGATTTTTCGGTCTTCGGCTTTGGCAGAACGCAGCAAGCGCACCAGGTAGTAGGTATTGGCCAGCGCCAGATCGCATTCGCCGGCAGCCACTGCCTTGATCTGGTCGGTGTCACCGCCCCGCGGATCGCGCGCGAGGTTGTCCTTCATCCCCTTGACCCATTGCGCGGCCTTGGCCTCGCCCAGGTGCGACACCATGCTGGCGGTAAGCGAGAGCATGTAAGGGTGACTGCTGGAGCGCACGCATATCTTGCCTTTCCACTTGGGATCAGCCAGATCTTCGTAATTGCGGATACCGGCAGGCTTGACCGCGTCCTTGTTGTAGGCGATCACGCGCGAGCGCGCGGAAAAGCCGAACCAGCGTCCCCCTGGATCACGGTAGGCTGCCGGAATGCGCGATTCCAGGGTTTTTGACTTCACCGGGGAAAAAATGCCGGCCTGTTCAGCGCGCCAAAGTCTGCCGATGTCCACCGTGATGAAAACGTCAGCAGGACTATTGGCCCCTTCATTCTTGATTCGCTCGAACAACGGATCCTCGCCACCTTCGATGCGATTAATCTTGATTCCCGTCTGTCGGGTGAAATCGGCATAGAGCGCTTCGTCGGTCTGATAATGGCGCGCGGTGTAGAGGTTGACTACCCGGTCATCGCCAGTCGCGGCCGCAGGGGCGGCCAGTACACAAAAAGAGATAGCGCAGATTGCGGCCTTGAGCAGGTGTGGCATGGTGCATTCCTTATGCTAGATGGAAGGTGATTTTGGGCAATCATATTACGAATGATTCCTATTTGCAACCTTGCCATTGCGCACACCCGCGCATGGATCAACCGGATCTCTCGGAACCTGCGCCGTCCGAAATGGGCGCGGTGCTGCGGTTTGGCTGGCGCTGGTCGAGGCCGGCGCTATTGCAGTGCGATAAAGCGCCGCGCGCCGCTGTAGCGCCGCATCCAG
>CAKKSJ010000415.1 GCA_919902965.1 Burkholderiales bacterium | reverse complement strand
GAAAATATTATGGCACTACAAAACGATTTGCCGAATCACCTGCAAAAGAATCCGGTACTTACGTCAGACTACCCGGGCTTTTGTGGAAAATCGTGTTAAAGATGGGCTAGCAGGCCGTCAATAGCGACTTGCGTCTAGCCTTGTTGCGCCCTGGGCGAGTTCGGTTCCGTTCCGTCTGAGCCTGCGTCCGGGTCCTCGTCGCTGGCTTTTACCGCGACGCGATATTCCTCGTTCGCCCAGGCGCCGAGGTCGATCATTTTGCAGCGCTCCGAACAGAACGGCCGGAAAGGCGATTCCGTCCCCCAGCGCACAGGTGCGCTGCAGCGCGGGCAGCCGACCGTGCGAACTTTCTGGATCACAGATTACACAGCGTGAGTTCGAATTCCACGTTCGACGTGCTCGTGTGCGGGCGCGCATCGTCGCCGAATATCGCAAAGCGGATGTTGAGCGCGTATTTATTGGCGCTGATTTCGGGAATGAATTCGGAACTCTGCGGCAGCCGGATACCCACCATCTGCACCACCCTGCCGCCGAGCATTTGCTGGTAGATGCCCTGCTGGGCGGCGATCCTGGACGGCTTGCCGCTTTCGCGCAGCAGCCGCAGAACGATGGCCGATGCGTCCCGGAGCGGGTAGAGCGGGTTGATCCATCCGTGCAAGTCGAACGCGCGCGAGCTGGAATCGCGATGCAACCAGTAGTGATACGAGGGCAGATCGAACTCGCATACCCCACCGGGAATGCCGGTGCGCTGCTTGATGGACATCAGCCATTCATTCTCGCGCAGATACTGGCCGATCTTGCCGGTCATATTGAAAAGCGCAGAACTCGACTGTTCGATATCCGATATGACGTGGTTCAGCACGTCCTCTGCGATTTCCGGGTTGTTTCGAAACGAGAGCAGCACCTGCTTCTGCCGTTCCAGTTCCTGCATCAGATCCGACTTCAGGTCGGCGCGGCCGGCAACTTCGAGAATCTCGAACAGGGTAAGCAGCGCGGCATGGTGATCGAGCGCATCCTGGCGGGCGAGAAAGAAACTCGCGCGGTCGAATAGGTCCTCCAGGCGCAACAGCGTGCGGATGCGCTCGTTGAAGGGATATTCGTAAGTGATCACTATCGTGTCAATCGTCCAAGGTGAACGCCGGTTTTGGGGATTCTGACCGATTCATAGGCAATTTACAACTTCATCCGCCCGCCGCCGCCAATTGCAGATAGCGTGCGTGCAGTCTCATTACTTCGCGGCGCAGCTGCGCCCGGTCGCGGCTGTTGTCGATCACATCGTCGGCCGCTGCGAGCCGCGCCTCGCGTGTGACCTGGGTCGCCATGATGGCGCGCACCTGCGCGGCCGCGATCCCATTGCGCGCCATGACGCGTTCTAGTTGCAGTTGTTCCGGGCAGTCCACCACCAGGATGCGCTGGCAGCGCCGGCGGTAATCGCCAGACTCGACCAGCAGAGGCACCATCAGAATCACGTACGGGCCTCGCGCGGCCTGGGAGAGCCGGGTCGAACGCTCGCGAATCAGGGGATGCAGGATCGACTCGAGCAGGATTTTCTTTTCGGCATCGGCGAATACCAGTTCGCGCATGCGCGCGCGCACCAGCGCGCCTTCTGAGGAAATATAGTCCGCACCGAATGCAGTCCGGATCGCCTCGATCGCCGCGCCGCCCGGAGCGGTGAGCGCGTGTGCAACGGCGTCGGTGTCTACCAGCGTTGCGCCTAGTTCCTCGAATATCTGCGCCGCGGCGCTTTTGCCGCTGCCTATGCCGCCCGTCAGCCCCACGATATACGGCGTCGCCCTATCTCCCGCCGCGCTCATGTCAGAGCAACTTCAAATAGGCGTGCGTCAGCGGCCTGCCCCAGAACAGCGCGACCGTGCCCGCCACGGCGAGGTAAGGACCAAACGGAATCGGGACATCGCGCGCGTGTTTCGCGAACAGCATGAGCGAGATTCCGATAATGGCGCCGACGAGGGAGGAGGCAAGCACCACCAGCGGCAGCATCTGCCAGCCGAGCCAGGCGCCCATCGCACCGAGCAGTTTGAAATCACCGAACCCCATGCCTTCCTTGCCGGTGAGGATGCGAAATCCCCAATACACGCTCCACAGCGAAAGATAACCTGCCGCTGCGCCGATCACTGCCGAGCTTAGGTCGACGAAAGTGCCGGAAAGGTTGAGCAAGAGCCCCGCCCACAGCAGCGGCAAGGTGATCGAGTCGGGCAGCAGCTGGGTGTCGAAATCGATGAAGGCGAGTGCAATCATGCACCAGATGAAGGCCATTGCCGCGAATGCGGCCAGGCCGAAGCCGAAATGCCATGCCGCGTAGGCGCTCGCGAGCCCGGTCAGGGATTCGATCAGCGGATAGCGCGGGCTGATGCGCGCGCCGCAGGCTGCGCACTTGCCCCCGAGCGCGAGATAACTTGCGACCGGGATGTTCTGCAGTACGGTGATCGGTTTGGCGCAGGCCGGACAACGCGAACGCGGCTGCGCCAGGTTGAATGTTTCCCGTTCGATCGGCTTTTCACCGCGCAACTCGGCGCACTGGCCCTCCCAGTCGCGCTGCATGATTTTTGGCAGGCGATAGATCACTACGTTCAGGAACGATCCGACGCACAAGCCCAGGGCGAGGCACAGCCACGGAAAAACAGCGGGATGGCTCAGTGGCTCTAGGGACGCCATATGCGCAGCGGCGTTAGAGGGGAGGAGAACGCCGCGCTGCCGGGGCGATTACTTGCCGCTCGCCTCACTCCTGGTTTTTCCGCTTTAGACAGCTTGGCCGAGTTTGAAGATCGGCAGGTACATGGCGATAACCATGCCGCCGATCAAAGTGCCCAGCACCACCATGATGACCGGTTCCATCAGGCTGGACAGTGCCTCTACGGCATCGTCCACTTCCGCCTCGAAAAAGTCGGCGACCTTGGACAGCATGCCGTCGAGCGCGCCGGATTCCTCTCCGATCTGCACCATCTGGATCACCATGCTCGGGAACACGGCCGTGTCCGTCATGGCGACCGTAAGGCTGGAGCCGGTGCTGACCGCCTGCTGGATCTGCTTGGTCGCTACCAGGTAGACGTGGTTGCCCGAAGCGCCGCCTACCGAGTCCAGCGCCTCCACCAATGGCACGCCGGCCGCAAACATGGTCGAGAGCGTGCGCGTCCAGCGCGCGATGGTCGAAATGCGTATCAGGTGGCCGAATACCGGCGCCTTGAGCAGGAGTTTGTCCATGAAAATCTGCACCGCGAGCGAACGTTTCCATGCATACATGAAACCGTAGATGCTGCCGAAGATCAGCGGAAAAATGATGTACCAGTATCTGACGAAGTTGTCCGATATGGCCATCACCACCAGCGTCGGTGTGGGCAGGTCGGCGCCGAAGCTGGTGAACACCTGCTTGAACGCCGGGATCACGAATATCATGATCACCGCGGTAATGATGAAGGCAACGCCGATAATGGCAATGGGGTAGAACAGCGCTGCCTTGATCTTGGACTTGATCGCCTGGGTCTTCTCCTTGTACGTCGCCAGGCGGTCAAGCAGCGATTCGAGAATACCGGCCTGCTCGCCGGCGCCGACCAGGTTGCAGAACAAGGCGTCGAAATACAGTGGAAACTTGCGGAATGCCTGGGTCAGGCTGGAACCGGTCTCGACGTCGGTTTTGATCGCCATGAGCAGCCGCGCGACCGCCGGATTGCTGTGGCCTTTGCCGACGATGTCGAAAGACTGCAGCAAGGGCACGCCTGCTTTCATCATGGTGGCGAGTTGTCGCGTAAACAGCGTGACGTCTTTTTCAGTGACGCTGCCGCCGCCGCCTGCGCTCTGTTTCTTGACTTTTGTGACCAGGATACCCTGGCGGCGCAGCGTCGCATTGACCACGGCCTCGCCCTGGGCGCGCAACTCACCCTTGACGATCTTGCCCTGCTTGTCCTTCCCCTCCCAATTGAAGGTGAAGTCCTTGATCTTGTCTTTTGCGGCTGTGGCCATGTTTTCCTCCGGCGCTTCCCGACGGCGCCCATTGTATTCCCGGTGCATTCATGATGCACTGCCCACGGGTTTTTGTAAAGACTGAGGTTATTCGTCTAATCTATTGAAGATAAAAATGTTTTGAGGCAGTATTTGCGGGTCTGGAAGGACTCCATGTTCAGGGCATTTCGGGCATGGAAAGCGCGTCGGCCTTGGGTTTGAACAGGCGCACGGTCCTGACCACGCGGTCCTGGGTCTGCACGATCTCCATCGGCACGCCGGCAATCTTCAGGCTGACGCCGGCCTCAGGGATATCCTGGAAATGCTCCAGAATCAGACCGTTCAGGGTCTTGGGACCACCCAGCGGCAGCGCCAGGCCGAGTTTGCGATTGAGTTCGCGCAACGGGCTTGCCCCCTCCACCAGCGCGCTATCATTCTTGTCCCAGACGTGAATGGTGGCGATGGAAGGGGCGCTGGTGGTGAACTCGCCGATGATCTCCTCGATGATGTCCTCCAGCGTCATCAGTCCCTGCAGTTCGCCATACTCGTCAACCACCAGCGCAAAGCGCTGGTGGTTTTCCTGAAAATACTGCAGCTGCGCAAACAGCGGTGTGTTGGCCGGGATGAAATAGGGTTCGGTCAGCAGCTCGGCGAGCTTGTCGCGCTCGAGGTCGCCGTCGCGCATCAGCGCCAGCACCTTGCGCAAGTGGAGAATGCCCGCGATATTGCCCAACTCGCCGCGGTACACGAGCAGGCGCGTGTGATAGCTGGTGGCGAGCTGTTCGGCAATGCGCTCGATCGGAGCTTCCAGATCGACGGCCTCTATCTGGGCGCGCGGTGTCATTACGTCCTCGACGGTGATGCGTTCGAGATCGAACAGGTTGACCAGGATGCTGCGGTGATTTTTCGGAATGTAGTGGCCGGCCTCGAGCACCAGCGAGCGCAGTTCCTCCGCGCTGAGGCGCTGTGGTTCGCCGCCCGCGGGCGGCTTGAAGCGCAGTATCTTGAGCAGCGCGGAAACGAACAGATTGACGAACCATACGACCGGGTAAATCACTCTGAGCAGCGGCGTAAGCACGTAGCTCACCGCGAACGCAATGCGCTCGGCGTGGGCGGCGCCGATTACTTTCGGTGTGATTTCGCAGAACACCAGGATAAGGAAGGTGACCGCCAAGGTCCCCAAACCGAGCGCGATCTCGCTCTCGCCGAATAGGCGCACCGCGATCACGCTGACCAGTACCGCAGCAGCGGCATTGACCAGATTATTGCCGAGCAGGATCACACCCAGCAGGCGGTCGGTGCGCGCGAGCAAGCCGCTCGCGAGCACGGCGCCGCGATGACCAAGCTTTACCATATGCTTCAGCCGATAGCGGTTGAGCGCCATCATGCTGGTCTCGGCGATCGAGAAAAACCCGGAGAGGATGAGCAGGACGACCAGAGCGCCGTAATGAGCCGATAAGGGAATGTCGTCCATAGGAGGCTGCCGGCGGGGCCGACCCCTATACCCGTCCCAGGATGACTTCGAGCACGAACATGCTGCCGACGTAGGCAAGCAGCAGCGCGGCGAATCCGGCGAGCGTCCAGCGCAGCGCGGTGCGTCCGCGCCAGCCCCAGCCATAGCGGCCGATCAACAGCGCGGCGAAAATAAGCCAGGAAAGGATGCCGAACACGGTCTTGTGATTGAAGCGCGCGGCCTGTCCAAACAATTCCTCGGAAAAAAAGAAACCCGAGGCCAGGGTCAGGCTCAACAGCACGAAGCCCAGGGTCAGGATGCGAAACAGCAGGGCTTCCAGCGTCATCAGCGGAGGCAGCGAGGCCCACGGTCCGGCGAGCGATTCGCCGGACGGCCGCGCAGGCTTGCCTCCGTGCAGGCGCCGCTCCAGCACCGTCATCAGGGTGGCGTGCAGCGCGGCGATGGTGAACAGGCTATAAGCGAGCATCGCGACCAAGAGATGAATTCTGAACGCGAACGTATGCGTATAGGCCGGGGTTTCGGGGCCCGGAAAGAACGCCGGCAGCAGCGCGCTCACTGCGGCGAGCGGAAGCACCAGCGCCTGCATGCCTTTGACGTCGTAGATCAGGCTTTCCGCCCAGTAGATCAGTACCGTCAGCCATAAGGTCACCGACATAGCCTGCGAAAAACCGAAATGCAGCTCGGCCGCGGCGAACAGACTCGAATAGAGCAGGTAGGAATGCAGCATGAACGGCGCGAGTATGGCCAGCCGCTCCCAGGAGACGATACCCGTGCTTGCGGCATCGCACGCCGCTGCACCGCTGCCGGTCCAGCGCGTGCGCCAGAAATGCAGTCCCAGCACCGCGTAAAGTAGCGAGGTGACGGCATAGAGTAAAATGGCAGGCATGTACAAATTTTACACCACAGAATGCTAGACAACCTGACCAACCGCCTGTCCAGGGTCATCAAAACCCTGCGCGGCGAGGCGCGCCTGACCGAATCCAATGTTGCCGACGCGCTGCGCGAAGTGCGCATGGCGCTGCTCGAGGCCGACGTCGCCGTACCGGTGGTGAGGGATTTCATCGCCGCAGTGAAACAAAAGGCCATGGGCGAGGAAGTGATCGGCAGCCTCACACCCGGCCAGGCGCTGGTGGGTGTGGTGCAGTGCGAACTGGCGCTGCTCATGGGTGGGGAAAACGCCGCGCTCGATCTCGCTGTCACCCCGCCGGCGGTGATCCTCATGGCCGGCTTGCAGGGCTCGGGCAAGACCACCACCAGCGGCAAGCTGGCGAAGTTTCTTGCGGAGCAGAAGAAAAAACCGCTGCTCGCGAGTTGCGATATCTACCGCCCGGCCGCAATCGAGCAGTTGCGCACCATCGCCGCTCAGCTGCAGATCGATTTCTTCGAATCAGTGCCGGGACAACAGCCGCTGGAGATTGCCAAGGCGGCGCTCGATTATGCGAAGAAGCATTACAACGATGTGCTCATCGTCGACACCGCCGGCCGTCTGGCGATCGACGCCGCAATGATGCAGGAAATCGCGCAGCTGCACGCCGCGCTCAAGCCGGCCGAGACGCTGTTCGTGGTCGATGCGATGCAGGGACAGGACGCGGTCAACGTGGCCAAGGCCTTCAGCGCAGCGCTGCCGCTCACCGGCGTGATCCTGACCAAGCTCGATGGCGATGCGCGCGGTGGTGCGGCGCTGTCGGTGCGGCAGGTCACCGGCAAGCCGGTCAAATTCGTGGGCGTGGGCGAAAAGCTCGCCGCGCTGGAAGCGTTCCACCCGCAGCGCATGGCAGCGCGCATCCTTGGCATGGGCGACGTGCTGTCGCTGGTGGAGGAGGCGAGAAAAAGCGTCGATGTCG
>CAKKSJ010000414.1 GCA_919902965.1 Burkholderiales bacterium | reverse complement strand
GTCATCAAGACTACGCTGCCCAAGGCGAAGGAGTTGCGCCGCGTGGTCGAGCCGATGATTACGCTGAGCAAGGTTGCCACGGTTGCCAATCGCCGCCTGGCGTTCAACCGCTTGCGCGATCGCGACATGGTCACCAAGCTGTTCAATGAACTCGGCCCGCGTTACGCCAAGCGAAACGGCGGCTATCTGCGCATCCTCAAGTACGGGTTTCGCCAGGGCGACAACGCGCCGATGGCGCTGATCGAATTGATGGATCGTCCCGAGCCTGCGGAAGGTTCCGCTGGCATGGAAACCAAGACCTAAACAGCATAGTTTCGAACATGAAGCCGGCCAGTGCGCCGGCTTTTTTGTTTTCTCGGGCTACAATGCGCGCATGGCAATCGTGTTGTTTACCGATTTTGGCGCCGGCGACCTGTACGTCGGGCAAATAAAAGCTGTGTTGCAGCGGCTCGCGCCGCCTATCGCCGTGATCGATTTGCTGCATGACGCGCCGGCGTTCAATGTGCGCGCAAGCGCGCACTTGCTGGCCGCCCTGGTCGGCCATTTCGCCCAGGACAGCGTGTTTCTGGCCGTGGTCGATCCGGGCGTCGGCGGGACGCGCAGCGCCATCGTGATGCAGGCCGATGAGCGCTGGTACGTGGGGCCCGACAACGGGCTGCTCTCGGTGGTCGGTGCACGCGCCACCAAGGGCCATTGCTGGCGCATCGTGTGGCGGCCGGAGCAACTCTCGGCTTCGTTCCACGGGCGTGACCTGTTCGCGCCGCTAGCTGCGACATTGGCCGCGCAAGGCAGTTTGCCAAAAACCTGGACCGAGCAATGCAATGGCCTGGATGTCGAGTTCGGCGGCGACGACCTGCCCGAGATCATATACCTCGACCACTACGGCAACGCGCACAGCGGGATCCGCGCAAGCGGTATTCCACGCGACGCGCAGCTTGTGCTCGGCGAGGCGCGCCTTGCGTTCGCGCGCATTTACTCCGAGGCGCCGGAAGCTGCCCCTTTTTGGTACGAAAACAGCCAGGGCCTGGTGGAGATTGCGGTCAACTGCGGCAGTGCGGCGCAATCATTGGGCTTGAAAATCGGCGACGTGATCGCCTGGAAGTGATGAGCGCAAATCGCGGGAATTCTTCCTACAGCACGAGTATCGCCCGGTAATCATTGACATTGGTTCGCGTCGGACCGGTCACCACCAGGTCGTTTAAGGCCTCGAAAAAGCTGTACGCATCGTTGTTCGCGATGAGCTTCTTGGCCGAAAACCCGCTCTGTGCCGCGCGCGCAATCGAGTCCGGCGCGAGCACTGCGCCGGCGTTGTCCTCCGAGCCGTCGATGCCGTCGGT
>CAKKSJ010000413.1 GCA_919902965.1 Burkholderiales bacterium | reverse complement strand
CCGGCCAGATGAAGGTGATCAGGGTCTGGCCCTCGTGCATCAGGCCGACTTCTTCTGTGGTCGGTACGCCCACCTTGAAGACGATGTCGGATTCCGCCCACAAGCTGGCTGCGCTGTCGGCGATCTGCGCACCCGCGGCGCGGTAGACATCGTCACTGCAATTCGCCGCGTCCCCGGCGCCGGATTCCACCTTGACCGAGAATCCGAGTTTAATGAGTTTTTCGACGACTTCGGGCACGCTGGCAACGCGCTTTTCACCGTCCGCTGTCTCTCTTGGTACGCCTATGACCTGAGGCATGAATCCCCCTGTGAATACTCAATGCTTCGAATGAATTCCACTGTTTCGTTTTGTCTCTTCCATACTCCGCAGTGCCAAACAGCGCGGCAATTCTTGAAAGCGGAATGCTCTACCGGAGTGTGTGGTTTTGGACGCTCGATGCGACCGAGGGAAGAGACCTGCGTACTGTACTTTTACTCTCAAAAACCAGTTTGATGTAGATCAAACATCGAGCATACCTCTTCTGCTCGATATTATCAGGACTTAGGTGCGCCGACGCAGCGCCGGAAACACGCGGCGCTCGAGCAACTCGAATGCGCCCTGAATCAACAACGCCAGTGCCGCCGCCGGGATTGCGCCGGCGAGCAGGGTCGTATTGTCGTTCAAAGCCAATCCCTGCACGATGCGCTCGCCATAGCCCCCCGCGCCGATGAACGCGGCGATGGTGGCGGTACCGACCCCGATCACGGCAGAGGTCTTGATGCCGGCGAGTATCGACGGCGCCGCCAGCGGAAGTTCAATCAACAGCAATCGGTCCCTGGGCACGAGGCCGAGGGCGAGCGCGGCCTCGCGCATGCCCTGGCCCACGCCCTCGATTCCCGCATGGGTATTGCGCACGATGGGCAGAAGCGAATACAGAAACAGCGCGATCAACGCCGGCAGCGTGCCTATGCTGCCAAGCAAGGGAATCAGGAACGCAAGCAGGGCCAGCGACGGGATGGTCTGGATCACACCGACAAGCGCAAGTATGGGCTGCGCGGCGGCTTCGACCCTGGCCGCGACGAGCCCCAGCGGCACTGCGACGACTATGCCCGCGAACAAGGCCGCAAACACCAGCAGCAGATGCTCGCGCGTGAGCCGCCAGAAATTCCCGCCGAACAGCGCGTTCAGAAAACTGCGCGCAGGCGCCGCACCGGCGCCGCTGCCGGAGAGAAAGGCCCTGGCCACTTCGGCAAAACTCTTTTGCTCGAGCTCGGCGGCGGCGTTGAGGCGGATCATCTGCCGCTCGCTGATTTTGCCTTCCAGGCTCTGCAATGCCTTCCACGCCTGCGGCAGGCGCAGCGGCAGATCGAGCCGGTAAAGCAGGACTGCGTCGTAGCGCGGGAACACGCGACGATCGTCTTCGAGCACGCGCAGGCCGTAGCGTTCGATCTTGGCGTCGGTGGAATAGATGTCCATGACATCGATCCGCCCCGCCGCGATCGCCTCGTAGGCAAGCCCGTGGGCGAGGCCCGCGGGCGCGTGGCGCATTGCGTACGCGCTCCTC
>CAKKSJ010000412.1 GCA_919902965.1 Burkholderiales bacterium | reverse complement strand
TCAGATAAATCACGCAAATCCAAACAAGCAAAAATTGTGGGTAATGATTAGCCCGCAGGGGATTTCCCCTCATTTTGTAATGAGCTCTAAGGCCCGCCCAATTCGAAGGAGAATCCTCAATGCGCGCATGCTTATTTGCGGGGCTGCTGCTGGCAAGCGGGGTGGCTCAGGCGGCCGATCCGCTGCCGATTTTCGATGCCCACTTGCATTACAGCCACGACGCCTGGGAGTTGGTGCCGCCCAAGGACGTGATTGCGCTGTTGCGCAAGGGCGGCGTGCGGCGCGCGCTGGTGTCGAGTTCGAGCGACGACGGCACGCAGATGCTTTACGCCGAGGCGCCGGAACTCATTATCCCGGTGCTGCGCCCCTATCGCAGGCGCGGCGAGATCGGCAGCTGGTTCCAGGACCCTACGGTCATTGCGCACCTCGAGGACCGGCTCAGGCGCTACCAGTACGTGGGCATAGGCGAGTTCCATCTCTACGGCGCCAGCGCGGATCTGCCGGTGCCGCGGCGCATGGTCGAACTCGCGCGCGAGTACAAACTGTTCCTGCACGCGCATTCGGACGCCGACGCAATCGAGCGCCTGTTCAGGCAGGACCCGAACGCGCGCATCCTCTGGGCGCATTCGGGTTTTGATCAGCCGGCGAAGGTGCGCGAGCTGCTGCGCAAGCACAAGAACCTGTGGGCGGACCTGGCGTATCGCAGCGAACACGGCGGCGGCGGCAAGGTCGATGCCGAATGGCGCGCGGCGTTCATGGAGTTTCCGGACCGCTTCCTGGTCGGTACCGACACCTTCACGCCGGAGCGCTGGCACTATGTGGTCGAACACGCCAACTGGTCGCGCGCATGGCTGAAGGATCTGCCGCCCGCCGTCGCCGAAAAAATCGCTTACAGGAACGGCGAGGCTTTGTTCGGCAACATGATCAAGCGATGAGGCGCAAGCGTCGCGCCGCGGCCGGCCGCGCACTACCCCGCAAATGCGCGCCGCGGTTTCCGCATCGTGCTATGCGAGGCGCTTGATCGCCTCGCCGATAATCTCGAAATTGCGCTCGATGGCCTGCCGCAGCAGGCAGCCGGCGCCCTAGTCAGCCAAGCTCTTGCCTTTTCGCCACCTCGCGGATGAAGGCGGCGGCCTCGCGGATGTCCTCAAGCAGCTTCGGCGACCGAGGGTGCATAAACCGTTTGGCGCGACAGGTACCAGGAGCGCACGCTGGTCGGCGCGGATAGATTTTTCTGTCGCTTCGGCTGGCGCCGCTGTTAGAATCGGCGTCGGTCAAAAAACACTTCTCCCTGAGGATGGTCATGGATCTCACCAATTTGACGCTCGCCGAGCAGGCCGCATTGCTGCGGCAGGGGCTATGCTCCAGCCGGGAGATCGTCGATGCGCATCTGGCGCGCATCGAGCGCCTGGACGGCAAATTGCACGCCTACGCCGAGGTCTATGCGGCCGAGGCGCGGCAGCTCGCGGACGCGGCCGACCGTGCGCGCGCGGCCGGCCTGCCCCTCGGCTCCCTGCACGGGCTGCCGATCTGCATCAAGGACCTTTGCGACATCGACGGCCGCATCGGCACCATCGGCTCGCGCATGTGGGCGCATCGCCGCGCCAGCGCGACTTCGGCCACGGTCGAGCGCCTGCTCGCCGCCGGCATGATCCCGCTCGGCAAGACGCACATGGTCGAGTTCGCCTTCGGCGCCTGGGGCACGAACCCCCTGATGGGCGCGCCATGGAATCCCTGGGACGGCGCGCGTCAGCGCGCGCCCGGCGGCTCCTCGAGCGGCACTGCGGTCGCGGTCGCGGCCGGGCTCGCGCCGGCGGGCATCGGCAGCGACACCGGCGGCTCGGTGCGCATTCCTTCGGCCTTTAACGGCCTGGTGGGCTTGAAGGTCACCTATGGCCGCATCAGCCTGCATGGCACCGGCTTGCTCAGCTGGACGCTGGATTCGATCGGCCCGCTGGCGCGTTCGGTCGAGGATTGCGCCGAGCTGCTGCGCGCGCTTGCCGGCCCCGATGCACGCGATCCGGCGACGCTGGCGCAGCCGATCCTCGACTTGCCGGCGGAATTCGCCGACGACGACCTGCGCGGCCTGCGCATCGCGCTGCCCGAACGCGCGCAGTTCCCCGACTTCATCCACCCGGCGGTGCTCGAAGCCTGGTCGGGCGCAGCCGAAGTCCTGGCGAAACTCGGCGCCGAGATCGTGCCGGTGCGCCTGCCGGAGTGGTATTTCGAACTGGCGCGGCATGTGGGCACGATCATCGCTTCGGAAGCGTTTGCGCTGCACCGCGGCCATATCGAAGACCTGCAGCAGCCGATCGGCGACGCGGTGCGCGCGCGCATCCTCAATGCGCGCAATCTTGCGCCCGGCGAATACGCCGAAACGCTGCGCGTGATGGCCGAACGCCGGCGCGCATTCGGCGCATGGTTCCGGCGCTACGACGCGATCCTGCTGCCGACCGCCGCGCTGCCGGCGCCGCCGCTGGACGAGATCGATGAAGCCGCGCCCGTGCCCAGCTATTTCACCCGCCCGCAGAATTACCTCGGCCTCACCGCGCTCGCAATGCCCGCGGGGCTGCATCAGGGACTGCCGATGAGCATCCAGATTATCGGCAAGCCTTACGCCGAGCGCCGGATTCTGGAAATCGGCAAAGCCTGGCAGGACGAAACGGGCTACAACAAGCTGCGGCCGGATGTCGCGGCTCTGGCCGCTTAAGGGGATGCCGGGGATGCCATTGGAGGAAGGCGGGGCAGCGCCGCGCGCGGCCGAGCGCGCGACCGCGGGCCGCATTTATTTCACGCTCGCGGCCGTCATCGGCGGCCTGGTCAGCATCTACTTCGTGCTGGTGCCCGTGTTCGGGCTGAATCTGGCGTTCCACTTTTATCTGATGCTGTGGATCACCATGGCCTCCGCGTTCAACGTCGCCTCCGGATTCTCCGGCTACATGCCCTTCGGCTACGTCGCCTTCTATGGCGTCGGCGCCTTCACCACCGCCATCCTGGTCAAGGTTCTCGGCTTTCCGGTGCTGGCGGCGCTGCCCTTTTCCGGCCTCGCCGGCGTGGTGCTGGGTCTCCTGTTCGCGCCGACGCTGCGGCTCTCCGGAATCTACTTCGCCATCGTCAGCCTGGCGCTGGCGGGCATCTGCCGCCTGATCATCACCAACATGCCGGAGCGGATCACCGGCGGCTCCTTCGGCCTGCAGCTCGGCAGCCGGGCGGAGCCGGTGCTGTCCTTCTACGTGATGATGTTGGTCATGCTGCTCGCTCTGGGCACCATCCTGTGGCTGTCGCGCTCGCGCCTGGGGAAGGCGCTGCGCGCGGTGCGCGACGATGCCGAAGCGGCCGACATGATGGGCGTCAACGTGGTGCGCGTGCGGCTCTACGGCTGGCTGATCGCCGCCTTCTTCCCGGCGCTGTGCGGCGGGATCGAAGCCTGGTACACCAACGTGGTCGATACCGAGACCGCGTTCAACACCCTGACCACGGCGAAAACGGTGATCTACGCGGTGGCGGGCGGCCTCGGTACGGTCACCGGGCCGATCGTCGGCGCCGTCGCCATGGTCTGGCTGGACGAGCTGATCTGGCGCCAGTTCCCGCGGATCAACCTGCTCATCCTCGGCATCGCCACCGTGCTCCTCGTCCTGTTCCTGCCGCGCGGCCTGATCGGCACGCTGCTGCGCCGCCGCCCGCAGTGGCGCCGCTACATTCCCTGACTCTCCCCTATTTGCGCGCACGATGGAAATCCTCATCCTCAACGGTTTGATCAACGGCCTGATCGTCGGCGGCGTGTACGCGCTGATCGGCCTGAGCCTGACGCTGCTCTACGGCGTGCTGCGCATCGTCAATTTCGCGCACGGCGAATTCGTCATCGGCGGCTCGTTTCTCGCCTACGTGCTGTTCAACAGCCTGGGGATAGCGCCGCTCTTGGCGCTGCCGCTCGCGGCGGTGGCGTTTTTCGCGGCCGGCTGGGGTGCTTACTACGTTTTGATACCCCGGCTCGCGCGCAGCGACGATCCGGAGAATATGTCTTTCCTCATGATGTACGGCCTGTCGATCGCGCTCGCCGCGGTGATGCTGCTGATCTTCGAGGCGGATTCGCGCTCAATCGATTACGCCTTCAGCCCGATCTCGATGAAAGTCGGCGCTATCTACGTGTCGACCGCGCGCATCGTCGCCTTCGGCGTCACCGTCGTGATCTCGCTCGCCTTGAGCTGGTTTCTGTACCGCACCCTGCCGGGCAAGGCGCTGCGCGCCACCATCATGAACCGCGAAGCGATCCAGATCGTCGGCGTCGACGTGGAGCAGCTCTCCGCCCTCGCCTTCGCGCTCGCCACCGGCGTCGCCGGCGCGACCGGCGTGCTGATCGCGCTGGTGTTCCCGGCGTTCAATGCGTTCTCGGGGGCGGAGTATTCGATCATCGGCTTCATCGTCGTGGTGCTGGGCGGTCTGGGCAATCCGATCGGCGCCTTGATCGCCGGCATCGTCTACGGCCTCGCCGAGCAGCTCGCCACGGTGTTCCTGCCGCAGGCGCTGGCGCAGATCGTCGGCTTCGCCATACTGGTCGGCACGATCCTGGTGCGGCCCACCGGTATCCTCGGCTGGAGGGCGCAGCGATGACCATGGCGACAGCGGCAGCGATCGAGGTGCATGGGCTGTACAAGCGCTTCGGCGGCCTGGTCGCGCTCGACGGCATCGAGCTCGAGGCGCGCGCGGCGGAGGTGCTCGGCATCATCGGCGTGAACGGCGCGGGCAAGACCACGCTGATGAACTGCATCTGCGGCATCTATCGCGCCGACCACGGCCGGGTGTCGATCGGCGGACGCGACATGACCGGCCTCTCGCCGCACGAAATCGCGCACGCGGGGGTCGGCCGCACTTTCCAGATTCCACGCGTGTTCCGCAAGATGTCGCTGATCGACAACCTGCTGGTGCCGGTGCTCGACCGGGCCGAGCCGGACCGGGCGCTGATCGAGCGCGCCGAGGCCATGCTCGAGCAGATGCGCCTGATCGAGCTGCGCCACAATTTCGCCGAGGAACTCTCCGGCGGCCAGCAGAAGCTGCTGGAGATGGCGCGCATGCTGATGCCCGAGCCCAAGGTGGTGATGCTGGACGAGCCCTTTGCCGGCGTGCATCCGATGCTGTGCCGCTTCATGATCGAGCAAATCGAGGCGATCGCCGCGGGCGGCAAGACCGTGCTCCTGATCAGCCACGACCTGACTTCGATCTATCGCCTGTCCCACCGCGTGGCGGCGCTGAACCAGGGCCGCGTCATCGCCGAGGGCAGCGTAGCCGAGATTCGCGGCAATCCCGCCGTGGTCGAGGCCTACCTTGGAGCCTGAGCGCATGCGCGGCGATACACAGGGCGCGCGGCCGGTGCTCGAGCTGCGCGCGGTCGATGTGGCCTACCACGGCGACATCCGCATCCTGCAGGGCTTGTCCCTGGCGGTGCGCCCGGGCTGCATCACCGGCGTGATCGGGCCCAACGGCGCCGGAAAATCGACGGCGCTGCGCGCGCTCTACGGCCTGTTGAAGCCGGTGGCGGGCGACGTGCTGATCGACGGCGAGGTGGTCACCGGCATGAAGCCCTGGCGTTTCATCGAGCGCGGCATCGCGCTGGTGCCGCAGGGCCGCAGCCTGTTCAACGAGCTCACGGTCGAGGACAATCTGCGCCTCGCCTGCTGGTCGTTCCGCAAAGACAAGGCGCGGGTCGAAGAAGCGCTGGCGCGGGCGTACGAACAGTTTCCGATGCTGAAAGAGCGGCGCAAGCACGCCGCCGGCGCCATGAGCGGCGGCCAGCAGCGTTTCCTGGAGCTGGGACGCGCGCTGGCGCTGCAACCGCGCGCGCTGCTGCTGGACGAGCCGACTGCCATGATCGCGCCCAAGCTGGCGGCGGAGATCTACGAATTCATCCATGGTTTGCCGCAGCGGGGGATCACGGTGCTGCTGGTCGACCAGAACGTGCGCCAATGCGTGCGCATCGCGGATCATGTCTATGTACTCGAACTCGGGCGCAACAAGGTGGACGGCTCGGTCGGCGACTTTACCCAGGACGCCGATTTGCGCAGCCTGATCGCCGAATGGGTGGATTACCGCATCGACGCGTGAAGGAACAGCGGAACTCCGGGAACCCGTGGCAGAATGAATTTTGCCGCGGGCCGATTTAGGGGAGCACGAGGGGAGAGATTCCCTCATTTCGTAACTGGTTCTAAAGGAGAACAATATGCAACGTAGATCATTCCTGCTGGCGCTGGCCGCGCCGGCGCTGCTGGCCACATTGGGCGCTGGCACCGCCGCCGCGCAGGCGGACAAGCCGATCCGCATCGGCATGACCGTATCGTCGGCCGGCACCTTCGCGCTGCAGGCGCAATCGGGATCGCGCGGCGTGGAAATCTGGATCGACGACGTCAACAGCCGCGGCGGCATAGACATCGGCGGCAAGAAGCGCAAAGTGGAGCTGGTGAAGCTCGACGACCGCAGCGACAAGGCGCTGGTGCCGCGGGTGTACGAGACCCTGATCAAGGACGAGAAAGTCGACCTGCTGTTCGGGCCGTTCGGCTCGACCTTGACCGCGACGGCGGCGAACGCCACCGAGACCGCCGGCAAGTTCCTGGTCATCTGGTCGGCCTCGGCCGACTCGCTCTACAAGCAGGGCTACAAATACATCGTTTCGGCGACGCAGATCGCGGGCTCGCTGCTCGGCCAGCCGCCGGTGCGCGCGCTGCACGCCATGGGCGTGAAGAAAATCGCCTTCGCCTACCTCGACGAGCCGTTCCCGGCCTCGCTCACCCAGGGCGCCATCGATCTGGCGAAGCAGCTCGGCATGCAGGTCACCATGGACGAGAAATTCGCCAAGGGCACGAAGGACTTCAACATTCTGATCCAGAAGGCGAAGGCGAGCGGCGCGGAAGCGTTCTATCCGACCGCGTACGAGGGCGACCAGATGACGATCGCGCGCCAGATTCGCGAGTCCAACGCGGACTTCAAGGCGGTGGTCCTTTTCTACGCTTCGCAGCCGCAGTTCCTGCAGCAGGCCGGCAAGGATGGCCATTACGTCTTCAGCGAGACGCTGCTGCACGAGAAAATCAACTGGAAGGTGACGCAGGGACTGAACCGGGCGCAGATGATCGAGCGCTATAACAAGCGCTTCCCCGACGCGAAATTCCCGGCCGACTTCCAGACCGCGCTCGCCTATGGCGCCGGCGTGATCACCGAGGCGATCATCAAGAATGCGCAGTCCCTCGACGCGGCCAAGCTGAAGGACGCGGCGGTCAAGCTCAGCGGCAAGATCGTCACCGTCACCGGCGAATACCAGATCGACGAAACCGGCAAGCAGCTCAAGAACGAGTTCGCGGTGATCCAGACCCTGCCGGGCGGCCTCGAGGTGGTCTATCCGCCGCAGATCGCCACGGCCAAGCCGGTCTATCCGGTGCCGCCTTTCGCCCAGCGGAAGTAGCGCGCGGCTGGCGCGGGCGCGCAGATGCGCCCGCGCTATGCTCAGGTTTTCATCTGGATTTCGACGAACGCAAACTCGCCGTCGCCGGCGTTGATCACGTTGTGCTCGACACCGGCTTCGCGAAAATAGGATTTCCCGGCAAATAATTCGCTGACGCTGTCGCCGGCCTTGTCCTTGAGCAGCAGCTTGCCGTCCGTCAGCGGCACCACGACGTAGTCGTACTCGTGACGATGCCAGCCGGTTTCCGCGCCTGGCGCGAAGCGCCACTCGGCCACCGCGACCCGGTCGTTGTCGATTTGAACAATTGCTATTGCCTGGATCAATTTAGTCTCACTTGAGTGTATCGAGCTTGCTGCGCTTATCTTAGCAGGAGAGCTCGGCTAAGATGCTGCTCGGCACCTGGCAGGGCATCTACCTGTGGGAACACCGCACCGGGGCGCAGCTGCGCCGGGTGGTGGTCACAATACTCGGGTAGAAATGACATTCAAACGCAGGATGGTGTAGATTCGCGCACTGGGGGCCAGACCCCCGGCGTTCACCAAGATCACGGGAGGAGCCATGTTCGATCCGATCACCCTGCCTTTCGGTGCGAAAATGCTGTTCAATACGGCGAAATTGAAACCCGGCGTGAGCTTCGACCAGGTCGAAATGGCCGTGGGCGAAATGTGCAACATCGTCAAGGAGACCTACGGCGGCGACAAGGGCGGCTTTATCGCCGGCCAGGTGTTCAGGTTTTCCGGCTTCGTCTCCGCAGAGGGTTCGCTCGGGGAGACCCCGCCCGCGGACGAGCATTACGTCATCGTCACCTACTGGCGCTCGTTCGAAGAGCACGAAAAATCGCACGCCGACAAGATCTTCAGCTCCAAATTCGAAGTTCTGGCGACGATGTGCTCCGAAACCAGGGAGCTGGGCTACGACATGCTCTGGCAGGGCGCGCCGGAGCACGCGTAGCCGCCTCCCGTGCATGGCCGCGCGTCCGGCCGGGACTAGTCCCGCCCGGCGGGGTAAAATCCCGGCCATGAACGCAGTTGCCGAAATCAAGGACATCAAGCGCTATATGCGCGAACTGGGCGAGCAGGCGCGCGCCGCTGCGCGCGTGCTCGCGCGCGCGGACAGCGCCGCCAAGGACCGCGCGCTCGCCGCCGCCGCCGCCGCAATCCGGCGCGACGCGGCGAAGTTGCTCGAAGCCAACGCCGCGGACATGGCCGAGGCACGCGCCAACGGCCTCGAGCCGGCGCTGCTCGACCGGCTCGCGCTCACTGCCGCCAGCATAGAAGACATGGCCGAGGGACTGGAGCAGATCGCGCGCCTCGCCGATCCGATCGGCGCCGTCACCGAGCTGCGCGAACGCCCGAGCGGCATCCGCGTGGGGCGCATGCGCGTGCCCCTGGGTGTGATCGGCATCATTTACGAGTCACGTCCCAACGTCACCGCCGACGCTGCCGGGCTGTGCCTCAAGTCGGGTAATGCCGCCATCCTGCGCGGCGGCAGCGAAGCGCTGCGCTGCAACCACGCCATCGCGGCGTGCATGCACGCGGGCCTGGCCGCAGCCGGGCTGCCGCAGACGGCGATCCAGGTGATCGCCACCAGCGACCGCGCTGCGGTGGGCGAGCTGCTCGGCATGAACCAGTATGTCGACATCATCGTGCCGCGCGGCGGCAAGGGCCTGATCGAGCGCGTGATGGCCGAGTCGCGCATTCCCATGATCAAGCACCTGGACGGCGTGTGCCATGTGTACATCGACGATCGCGCCGACCTGGAAAAAGCGATACGCATCGCCGACAACGCCAAGACGCAGCGCTACGGCACCTGCAACACCATGGAGACGCTGCTCATCGCGCAAAGTGTGGCGGGGAAAGTGCTGCCGCCGCTGGCGAAAATCTATTTCGACAAGGGCGTGGAGCTGCGCGGCGACGCGGCCGCGCGCGAACTCGTGCCCGCAATCGGGCCGGCGAGCGAGCAAGACTGGTACACCGAATATCTCGCGCCCATCCTGGCGGTGCGCGTGGTGAAAGACATGGACCAGGCGATGGAGCACATTGCCAAATATGGCTCGGCGCACACCGACGCCATCGTCACCGAAGATCAGGAAAAGGCGCAACGCTTCCTGCGCGAAGTCGATTCGAGCTCGGTGATGGTCAACGCCTCGACGCGCTTCGCCGACGGCTTC
>CAKKSJ010000411.1:1617-3512 GCA_919902965.1 Burkholderiales bacterium | reverse complement strand
TGTTCAGTTCGATGTCGCCGCCCTGGACTTTCATTTCGCCCGGAATCATTCAGTCTCTCCTAAACGATGGGATGATGCACGGTCACGAGCTTGGTGCCGTCGGGAAAGGTCGCTTCGACCTGGATTTCGGGGATCATCTCCGGCACGCCTTCCATCACTTCGCTGCGCGCCAGGAGCTTGGTGCCATAGCCCATCAGTTCGGCCACGCTCCTGCCGTCGCGCGCACCTTCCATGATCGCTGCGCTGATATAGGCAACCGCCTCGGGGTAATTGAGCTTCAGCCCGCGCGCTTTGCGGCGTTCCGCCAGTAGCGCTGCGGTGAAAATGAGCAGCTTGTCTTTTTCTCTTGGCGTGAGTTCCATTGCTATCCTTTCCTTGCCTCAGGTTGCCCAGATGCGCGGCGGCACCGCGGCGCGTCCGGCCAGCGCCGGACGCAGCAGGCGCCACAGCGCGATGAAGTGGTGCATCGCCGCTTCGCCATTGTGGCCCAGGTAGCGCGCCAGCAGTACGCGCGGCAAGGCCGTGATGCCCACGTGTTCCCCTGCATCGGGCACGACAGCGCGGCATCGTTCAAGCAGGTCCCTGGGTATGTCCCTGCCTGCTGCGATCAGGGTTGCGCTCACCGTACAGTCGTTCAATCCCGCTTTCGATTTCAACATGGGGTCGTCTCCCGCCAGGCGCGCATATTCGCTCCATAGCCTTTCGCCCTGCTGCCATATCTCGGTACGCTGGCGCAACTCGCCCGAATTGAAGCGCTCACCCGAGGCCGCGCGGCCCATGCAGCTCAACTCCCAGCCCAGGTACAAGGCCTCAGCGTGCAGGCGGACTTCGGTTCGCGTGAGGGCGCGTGCCGCATCGAACACAATCGCCGGCTGCGGCAGCCATTCGAGCACGGCGCCGCGTTCAAGTTCGAAACACTGCGTCAGGCTCGCCTGCGGCCCCGCGCTTTTGTACCATTTACCCGCGCCGGGCGTGGTGAGCAAGGCCGCTGCACCTTCGCCCAGGCGCAGTTCCAGCAGCAGCGCATCGCCCGCAGCGATGCCGCCGGGCGGATGCACGATAATGCTATGGCATACCGCATCGCCCTCGGGGTAGAGCGTCTTCTGCACTACCAGCGGTCCGCTGTGTTCGCGTCCGGAAAGCGTAGTGCGCCCGCCTTGCAGGGAGTACTCAAGCGCAAGCCGCGCTTGCCAGAGGGCTTCTGCCGTGATCATGGTGTTTCCCACGAAGCGAGGGGAAATTTTCCCTCGCGCTCCCCTAAATCGGGCCGGTAGCAGGATAATTCCTGCTACCGGCGCTAACCACGACTATAACGCGAGGCAGGCTTTTACGTTGTCCCGTTCCATGTCCGCGCCCGCTCCGCTCTTGATCACTTCGCCGCGCGACATCACCACATAGTGATCGGCAAGCGAGCGGGCGAAATCGTAATACTGTTCCACCAGCAGGATCGCCATATCGCCCTGTTTGGCGAGTACGCGGATCACGCGCTCTATGTCCTTGATGATCGAAGGCTGGATGCCTTCGGTGGGCTCGTCCAGAATCAGCAGCCTGGGTTGCATCGCCAGGGCACGACCGATGGCGAGCTGCTGCTGCTGTCCGCCGGAAAGGTCGCCGCCGCGCCGGGCGAGCATGTCCCTGAGCACCGGGAACATGTCGAACACCTGCGCCGGAATGGCGGCGCGGCGGCCCTTGGTCGCCAGGCCCATGAGCAGGTTTTCCTGCACCGTCAGACGTGGAAAGATTTCGCGGCCCTGCGGCACGTAGCCGATGCCCAGGCGCGCGCGCGCGTAAGGCGTGAGCGCGGCGATGTCCCTGCCATCGAGCGCGAGCGAGCCGGAGCTGACCGGCACCAGGCCCATCAGGCATTTGAGCAGCGTGGTCTTGCCCACGCCGTT
>CAKKSJ010000411.1:0-1517 GCA_919902965.1 Burkholderiales bacterium | reverse complement strand
TTTGCTTTTCCACAAGATCGCCGCTGGTGCGCGGACACGCTTCACCTCCGCGCACCAGCGGCGATCCGCGCGGACGGGACGCCGGCCGCGCAAGTTCATTCACAGCAGTTCGAAGAGTTGTCCTCTGCCCATCCATGCCGATGAACGGCCATTGCGCGCTCTGCGCCGCGAAGCAAGTCCTCCTGGGGGACGCGCCAACCGTGTTTTTGGTACGGAGGTAAAGCGTGTCCTTACCAAAAACACGGTTATGGTGAAAAGCGCGGACGGCTTCTCGTCCGCGCAATAGCGCGCCTCTACAGCAATGGGGAGTGCGCTTCAGGTCGTCAAGTATCAACACTGGTCAGCGCCCCAGATACACTTCGATTACGCGCGCATCGTTCTGCACTTCGCCCATGCTGCCTTCGGCGAGTACGCTGCCCTCGTGCAGCACCGTCACCTTGTTGGCGATGCCGGCGACGAAATCCATGTCATGTTCGACCACTACCACCGAGTGCTTGCCCGCCAGGGTTTTGCACAACTCGCCGGTGCGCTCGGTCTCCTCGTCGGTCATGCCCGCCACCGGTTCGTCCAGCAACAGCACGCGCGGCTCCTGCATCAGCAGCATGCCGATTTCCAGCCACTGCTTCTGGCCGTGCGAAAGCATGCCGGCGGGGCGCTCGGCAGCGGCGGCCAGGTGGATCAGGGCAAGCGTGTCGGCGATTCGGTCGCGCTGTGCGGAGTCGAGCCGGGCGCTCAGGCTCGCGCGCACGCGCTTGTCCGTTTTCATCGCCAGTTCCAGATTCTCGAACACGCTGTGCTGTTCGAACACGGTCGGCTTCTGGAACTTGCGACCGATGCCGGCATGGGCGATTTCGGTTTCGCTGAGCTTGGTCAGATCGATGGTCTGGCCGAAGTACGCGCTGCCGGAGTCGGGCCGGGTCTTGCCGGTGATCACATCCATCATGGTGGTCTTGCCCGCGCCGTTGGGGCCGATGATGCAGCGCAGTTCGCCGTCGTCGAGGTACAGCGACAACTTGTTCAGCGCCTTGAAGCCGTCGAAGCTGACGCTGATGTCCTCCAGGTACAGGATGGTCTTGTGCGATGCGTCCACCCCCGGAATGAGAAAGTGGGCACCCGCCACAGTGTCGCCGTCGTAGCTTGCGCCTTGCGCGAATATGCCGGCGTTCATGCGGGGCGCCCGGGCGCTGTCCGAGCGGGTCTGCGTTCGCGCAACCGCCCGTGCAGCTGGTCCAGGGCGCCGACCACCCCGCGCGGCAGGAACAGCGTCACCAGGATGAAGAGCGCGCCGAGAAAGAACAGCCAGTATTCGGGAAACGCGACGGTAAGCAGGCTTTTCGCGCCGTTCACGAGGCCGGCGCCGAGTATTGCGCCGACCAGGCTGCCGCGCCCGCCCACCGCCACCCAGATGGCGATTTCGATGGAATTCGCCGGCGACATTTCGCTCGGATTGATAATGCCGACTTGCGGCACGTAGAGCGCGCCGGCGATGCCGCAGATCACCGCCGACACCGTCCAGA
>CAKKSJ010000410.1 GCA_919902965.1 Burkholderiales bacterium | reverse complement strand
GTGGTCATCGCCTCGGTCTGGTCGATGATCAGGTAGCCGCCCGACTTCAGGTCGACCCGGCGCGCCAGCGCGCGCTCGATTTCCTCCTCCACGCCGTACAGGTCGAACAGCGGCCGCTCGCCGGTGTAGTGGTCCAGGCGCGCGAGCACGTTCTGCATGTAGTCGCGCGCGAACGCCTGCAGCTTGAGGAAATTCTCGCGCGAGTCGATCAGGATGCGGGCAGTGTTCTCGTTGACGAAATCGCGCAGCACGCGCTGCGCCAGCGACAGGTCCTGGTACAGCAGCGAGGGCGCGGGGGCGGACAGGCTTTTCTCGCGCAAGTCCTGCCACAGCTTGCGCAGGTACTGCAGGTCGTTCAACAGTTCGGCGTCGCTGGCGGTTTCGGCCATGGTGCGGATGATGTAGCCGCCCTTCTCGTTTTCGGGCAGGATTTGCTTCACCCGCTCGAGCAGCAGCGCGCGCACGTCTTCGTCTTCGATGCGTTGCGAAATGCCGACATGCATGTCCTGCGGCAAATGCACCAACATCCTGCCGGCGATGCTGATCTGGGTCGACAGGCGCGCGCCCTTGGTGCCGATCGGGTCTTTCACCACCTGCACCAGCAGGGGCTGGCCTTCGGAGAGGATTTTCTCGATCGGTTTCTGCGCCGGTTTGCCCGGCTCCGCGGCGCAATTGCCGTTGGCGCGCTCTTCCCAGATATCGGCGACGTGCAGAAAGGCGGCGCGCTCCAGTCCGATTTCGACGAAAGCCGACTGCATTCCAGGCAGCACGCGCGCCACCTTGCCCATGTAGATATTGCCGAGCAAACCGCGGTTGGCGGAACGCTCGATATGCAGTTCCTGCGCGACGCCGCTGTGCATTACGGCGACGCGCGTTTCCTGCGGGGTCACGTTGATGAGGATGTCTTCGTTCATGCGGACATTCTACCGGATGGCGCGCCGCTTGCTTGCGCGTGGTCCACCCGGCGGCGTCCCCGGAACCGAAGCGGCTTGCGCGGAAAACGCGCGTCGCCGGCCCTAGCTTGGCGGCCCGAAACCGAAGCGCGTGAGCAGCAGTGCCGTCTCGTACAGCGGCAGGCCCATCACGCCGGAATAGCTGCCGTGAATTTCCGTGACGAAGGCGCCGGCGCGGCCCTGGATGCCGTAGGCGCCGGCCTTGTCCATGGGTTCGCCGCTGGCGACGTAGCGCGCGATTTCGGTGGTCTCGAGCTCGCGAAACCGCACCGTGGTCACTGACAGTTCGGCTTCCATGCGCTCGCCCAGTTTGAACGCGATGGCCGTGAGCACTTCGTGGTTGCGCCCGGACAGGCGCGCGAGGAAGGCTGCGGCCTCGGTGCTATCGGCAGGGGTGCCGAGGATTTCGTCGCCGATGCACACCGTGGTGTCCGCGGCGAGCACGCCGCGCAGCGGCAGCCTGCGCTGGATTACGCGCTGCCAGCCGCTCTCGACTTTGGCGTGGCAAACGCGCATGACGTAGTCGCGCGGCTTTTCCGCAGGCCGCGGATTCTCGTCCACGTCGGGGCCGCGTTCGGCCTTGATGCGCTGCGTCAGCACCTCGTGCTCGATGCAGATCTGGCGCAGCAGTTCGCGCCGGCGCGGGCTGCGCGAAGCAAGATAAATCGAACACGCTCCGGCCAAGCCGCTTACTCGCGGTGGTAGGGGTGGCCGCCGATGATGCTGAGCGCGCGATAGAGCTGCTCGGCCAGCACCACCCGCGCGAGGCCGTGCGGCAGCGTCATGCCCGACAGGCGCAGCTGCATCGCGCAGGATTTTTTCAGCGCCGCATCCAGGCCGTCGGCGCTGCCGATCAGAAACACCACCGGGCCGCCGTCCTGCGCCCACGCCTCGATCTGCACCGCAAGACTGCAGGTGCTCACATCCTTGCCGCGCTCATCGAGCGCGATTACGCGCGCGCCCTTGGGCAGCGCCGCGCGGATGCGCTGGGCCTCGGCGGCGAGCATTTGCGCGGCGGTCTTGCCGCTCGCGCGCGCCTCGGCCCTGATCTCGACCAGCTGCAGCGCGGTCCCCGGCGGCATGCGCTTGGCGTATTCGCGGCAGCCGTCCGCCACCCAGGAGGGCATGCGCGTCCCGACCGCGATGATCACAAATTTCAGTGCGGCATGCGCGCGCCTCACCTGGCCGCCGGCTGCGATTGCGCCGCCTGTTTGCGCGCGTGCGGGCGTTTCGGTTCAGGCTGGTCCCACAATTCTTCGAGGTTGTAGTACTGCCGGATGGTGGGCTGCATCACATGCACCACGATGGCGCCGAGGTCCACCAGGACCCACTCGCCGCTTTCCTCACCTTCGGTGGAGAGCACCGGGTAGCCGCGTGCCTTCATTTTTTCGCGCACGTTGTCGGCGAGCGCCTTGACCTGGCGCGTCGAATCGGCGCTGGCGATGATCATGCGCTCGAACAGGGACGAGAGATGGGCGACTTTGAGCACGACGATGTCGCGGGCTTTGATGTCTTCGAGCGCGGCCACCGCCGCTTTTTCCATTTTGCGGATATCCATCAGGTTTTGCGTGTCTCCTCTAGGTAAAGTCGCCGTGCCCCAATATAAGCGAGAACCGCGCCGGGAAGCAAATTGCGCACATCTTCGCCCGCAGCGAGCTTTGCGCGCACGGCCGAGGACGAGATGTCCATCGGCGGCATGTCGAAGCGCGCGACCCTGCCTGCCGCGCTCCCGGTCAATTGCTCCGGCCGTGCCGAACGGCGCGCGATCTCCTCGGAGAGATCGGGCAGGGGCCCGCCATTGACGGGGAGTTGACCGGGGCGCGTGGCCACGGCGAAATGCGCAAGATCGAACAGTTCGCGCCAGCGCAGCCAGGTCGGCAGGCTCAAAAATGAATCGCTGCCGAGCAGCAGCACCAGCGGCTGCGCCTTGCCTGTCTGCGCGCGCAGGCGCGCGAGCGTGTGCACGCTGTAGGTCGGTTCGCCGCGATCGAGCTCGCCCTCGTCGATGCGATAGCGCGCATCGGCTGCGGTCGCGAGGCGCAGCATCGCGAGACGGTCGCGCGTGCTTGCCACGGGCGCGTCGCGATGCCCGGGGCTGCCAGAGGGCAGCCACAGCACTTCGGTCAGCGGCAATTGCGCGAGCGCCGCCTGCGCGAGCGCCAGATGGCCCAGGTGCACCGGATCGAAAGTGCCGCCGAGAATGCCGATGAGCCTGGGAGCGTTCAAGCTGTCGCAGTCGAACTGACGCCGTCAACCCTTGCGCGCGGCGCCGACGGGCAAGGCGGCAAGGCGGCGCATCTGCGCCGAGTCGAATAGCGCAGGGTCGGCGAGATAGTCGAGCAGCATGTCGGTGGCGTCCATCCCCCAGAACAGTTCCTTGCCGGTGTCGAAGCTGGGCACGCCGTACACGCCGCGGTCGATCGCCTGGCGGCCGTTCGCGGCGAGCGTGTCTTTCACGCGCTGCGCCGCGATCAGCGCGTCGGCGGCGGCGACATCCAGGCCCAGGCGCGCGGCGAGCGCCGGCCACTCGTCCGCCACCGAGCGGCCGTCCATCCAGATGAATTCGAAGATCAGCTTGACCGCATCGAAGCTGCTGTCCAGCGCGATCGCCAGGCGCAGCGCATGGATGGGATTGAAGGGATGCGCCGGCGGGTATTTCATGCTGATGCCGCGCTGGCGCGCCTGCCAGCAGGTGTGGCGATAAGTCTGCAGGCGTTTCGCCGGAATTTCCGCCGGGCCCTTGTTGCCCCAGTGGTTCAGGAGCCCGGCGAACAGCAGCGGGCGCAATGTGGCCGTGTGCATCAATTCAGGGTAGGCCGCGAACTGCAGATAGGAGTAGGGCGAAATGAAATCGAAATACCAGACCAGCGGGCTGGCTGCGTCGCCGCTCACGTCCTGATCTGCCCGTCGCCGAGCACCACGTATTTCTGCGAGGTGAGGCCTTCCAGCCCGACCGGCCCGCGCGCATGCAGCTTGTCGGTGGAAATGCCCACTTCCGCGCCCAGGCCGTACTCGAAGCCGTCGGCGAAGCGCGTCGAGGCGTTGACCATCACCGAGC
>CAKKSJ010000409.1 GCA_919902965.1 Burkholderiales bacterium | reverse complement strand
ATCCACCGGAGTAGCGCTTGCTTAGTGTTTTGATTTCTGGGATAATTGCCGCCTTTCGCGGCTCCTATTCCCGGACCGCGCCGAAAGGAAAATCCATGAAAACCGACATCCATCCCGCTTATCACGACATCAAGGTCATCTGCAGCTGCGGCAACACCTGGCAGACCCGCTCGACCATGAACAAGGAACTGCACGTCGAGGTGTGCTCCAATTGCCATCCGTTCTACACCGGCAAGCAGAAAATCGTCGACACCGCCGGCCGCGTGGAGAAATTCCGCCAGAAATACGCGAAGAAACCGGCCGCCGAGGCCGCGCCCAAAACGGCCTGAGCGTCTTCGCTTCCCGATAAAAGGCAGCTACGGCTGCCTTTTTGTTTTCTACGCAGCTTCGGCGGCCTTTTTCCAGCCGAGTAAAATGAACGCATGAATTCCAGGGGCGAGCCCATGCCGGGGCAGACACCAGAGGTAATCGGATAGTGGCCGGCTTGCGCATCGCGCTGCCGCTGGCGCGCGTTCCCCTGCTGATTCTGATCGCGATCTATCTCCTGCCCGGCTTGATCGGCCACGATCCCTGGAAAAACGACGATGCCATCGGCATAGGCATCGCGCACCAGTTCGCCAGCCATGGCGACTGGCTGCTGCCGCGGCTCGCGGGCGAGTACTACGCCTATGATGGCCCGCTGTTCTACTGGATCGCCGGCGCATTCGCCAAACTGCTGGGCGGACTCATCGCGCAGCACGACGCGGCGCGCCTCGCGGCCGGCGCCTGCATCGCACTGACCCTGGTGTTCCTGCGCCTGGCCGGACGCGCCTTCCACGAAAAAGACCGCTACGACCAGGACAGCCGTGGCGACGATATAAGCCGTCGCGGCCACGGCGTCATGCTCATGTTCCTGGGCTGCACCGGCTTGCTGGTGCATGCGCACGAAACCATCAGCGAAACCGCCTTGCTCGCAGGCCTCGCCTGCGCCTACTATGGCGCCGCGCTGATCGGAAAACGACCGTATGCGGCGGGCATCGCGCTGGGCTGCGGTCTGGGCGCCGCGTTTCTCGCCACCGGATTGCTGCACCTACTGCCGCTCGCCATCGCCCTGCTGCTGACACCTTTGTTCGTGCCGGACTGGCGCAGCCGCAACGCCGCGCTTGCGCTGGTGTGCACCCTGCCGGTCCTCGCGCCCTGGCTCCTCATCTGGCCTGCCCTGCTGCATGCACGCTCGCCCGAACTCTACGCAGCCTGGCTGCATCAGAACAGTCTGGCAGTCCTGATGCAGCCGCCCAGCCTGGCCGCAGCCACGCAGGCGCTGGGCACGCTCTCCTGGTTCGCCTTCCCGGCCTGGCCGATCGCGTTTTGGGCGCTCTGGCTTTATCGCAGAAAACGCAGCTCCGCCGCGGTGGTGCTGCCGCTGCTTGCGCTGGTCGCGGGTCTGTGCCTGAGCGTGCTTGCGCGCGCGCAGGGAGAATTGCCGCTGCTGCCGCTGCTGTTGCCGCTTGCGCTGCTGGGCGCGCAGGTATTGAGCGATCTGCGCCGTGGCGCGGCCAACGCGCTCGCCTGGTTCGGCGCCATGACCTTCAGCCTGCTCGGCGGCCTCATCTGGCTGGGCTACATGGCGCTGCAAACCGGTTTTCCGCCGCGCATCGCCGCCAACGCGGTACGCATCGAGCCCGGCTTCGTCTCCCACTTTGCCTGGCTGCCGTTGATCGCCGCCGTCGCGGTGACGCTCGCATGGGTCGCGCTGCTCTCGCGCAGCAAAAATGCAGCCCAGCGCTGCGTCACCTTCTGGGCCGCCGGACTCGCCCTATTCTGGGCGCTGACCATGCTGCTATGGCTGCCCTGGATAGACTACGGCAAGAGCTACCGTCCGGTGGCGCGTGCGCTGCAGGCGAATCTGCCCAAGCAGCGCGGCTGCATTGCCAGCCGCGCTCTGGGTGAAGCGCAGCGCGCCGCCTTCGACTACCATGCGGGCATCGTTACCGAGCGCGCCGAAACCCGCGCCGGCCGTCGCTGCGCGCTACTGCTGATCCAGGAGAATGCCCGCCTTCCCGCGGCAAATCCGGGCGCGTCATGGAAAAAACTCTGGGAAGGAAATCGCGTCGGCGACCGCAGCGAGAAATTCAGGCTCTACTCCAAAAACCAGCCGCTATCATGAATACACCCAAACCAAGCAAGCTCACGCAAAGTCCGGCATGGAAGGCGCTGCAGGCGCACCAGGCGGAAATCGCGCAGGTCCAGATGCGCGAGCTATTCGCGCGCGACCCCGGGCGGGCGCGCGAATTTTCGCTGGAAGCGGGCGCGCTGCTGCTCGATTACTCCAAGCAGCGCGTGACCGGCACCACGCTCGCGCTGCTCGCCGACCTGGCGCGGCAGGCCGATGTCGAAGGCTGGCGCACGCGCATGTTCGCCGGCGAGCACATCAACGTGAGCGAAGACCGCGCCGTGCTGCATGTGGCGCTGCGCTCGGCGCAGAAGGTATTTCCTGCCGGTGGCGACGTGATGCCCCTCGTGCGCAAGGCGAAGCAGGATTTGCGTGCGTTCAGCGACGCGGTACGCAGAGGGCGCCTGCTGGGCCACAGCGGCAAGCCGATGCGCACGGTGATCAACATCGGCATCGGCGGTTCCGATCTCGGCCCGCGCATGCTCACGCAAGCGCTGTGGCGCCACGCGGACGCGCCGCAGGCCGTACATTTCGTCGCCAACGCGGACCCCGACGACCTCGCTCGTGTTCTGACGCAGGCCGAGCCGGAGACGACATTGTTCATCGTCGCCTCCAAGACGTTCACCACGGTCGAGACCTTGGGCAACGCGCATCTCGCCCGGGCCTGGCTGGTCAGGGCGCTGGGCAGCGAGCAGGCGGTGAAACAACATTTTACCGCAGTCACCACCAATCTCGCGGCTGCGGCAGACTTCGGCATCGCCGGCGAGCGCTGCTTTCCGCTATGGGACTGGGTGGGCGGGCGCTATTCGGTCTGGTCCTCGGTGGGACTGCCTCTGGCCATCGCCATCGGCATGGAGCGCTTCGAGGCGTTGCTCGCCGGCGCGCGCGCCATGGACGAGCATTTTCTAACTGCGCCGCTGGCCGCTAATATGCCGGTGCTGCTGGCGCTGCTCGGCATCTGGTACGCAAATTTCTTCGGCGCCGAAGCGCACGCCGTGCTGCCCTATGCCGAAGCCATGCGCGAACTGCCGGCTTATCTGCAGCAACTGGAAATGGAATCCAACGGCAAGGGCGTGGACCGCGACGGCCAGGCGGTGGACTACGCCACCGTGCCGGTAGTGTGGGGAGCGCCGGGCACCAACAGCCAGCACGCATTCCATCAGATGCTGCATCAGGGCACGCACCTCGTGCCCTGCGATTTCCTGGTACCGGTGGCGAGCACCGGCATGGCGGCGGAGAATGCCCTGGCGCAGGGCGCGGCCTTAATGGCGGGCAAGGAGGTGGCCCAGCCGCAGCGGCGCTTCGACGGCAACCGGCCGTCGTCGACCATCATGTTCAAGCACATCGACCCGCACACCATGGGCCAGTTGCTGGCGCTGTACGAACACAAGGTGTTCGTACAGGGCATCATCTGGAACATCAACAGCTTTGACCAGTGGGGCGTGGAACTGGGCAAGGAAATCGCGCGCACCCTCGCGACGCAGCCGGCCGGTGGCGGCGCCATCCCCGGACTGGACGCCTCGACCAACGCGCTGCTCGCGCGCCTGCGCGACTGGCGCACCTGAGGTGATTTCCATCGACACGCAAGTCAAAGCACTCACGTCCTATCGCAAGCACTGGGCACAGCGTTTCGGCATCGCCCCGTTCCTGCCGATGTCGCAAAGCGAAATGCAGGCGCTCGGCTGGGATAGCTGCGACATCATCATCGTCACCGGGGATGCGTACATCGATCATCCGAGTTTCGGCATGGCGCTGGTAGGGCGGCTGCTCGAGGCGCAGGGATTCCGCGTCGGCATTATCAGCCAGCCCGACTGGCGCTCGGCCGAGGACTTCAAGCGCCTGGGAAAGCCGAATCTGTTCTTCGGCGTCACCGCCGGCAACATGGATTCCATGGTCAATCGTTATACCGCCGACCGCAGAATCCGTTCCACCGACGCCTACACGCCCGGCGGCACGGCCGACAAGCGCCCGGATCATGCGCTCACCGTGTATTCGCAGCGTTGCCGCGAAGCCTATCCGGATGCGCCGCTGGTCATCGGCAGCATCGAGGCGAGCCTGCGCCGCATCGCGCATTACGATTACTGGTCGGACACAATGCGGCGTTCAGTACTGCCCGACGCCAAGGCAGACCTGCTGCTGTTCGGCAACGCCGAGCGCGCGCTGGTGGAGCTCGCGCACCGCCTGGCCAAAGGCGAAAGTATCAAGACCATACGCGATTTGCGCGGCAGCTCTTTCATGGTGCCGCGCGCTTGGCGGCCCGAAGGCTGGACTGAAGCCGATTCGACCAGCGTGGATACGCCGGGCGCGATCACGCTGCGGCCTGATCCGTATGCAATGGTCGAAAGGTCGCCGCTTGCGGCGACTGGCGCGACGCCGGCGGCTACGCAAGCCCTGCGTTTCCACGGACGCGAAGAGCGCCTCGCCGCGCGCAAGCAGGACCGCGCACGCACGGTCATCCGCCTGCCCGCCTACGAACTGGTCAAGTCCGATCCCATACTCGACGCGCACGCCTCGCGCACTTTCCACCTCGAATCCAATCCCGGCAATGCGCGCGCCCTGGTGCAGGGGCACGGCGATCGCGACGTGTGGCTGAATCCGCCGCCGCTCCCGCTCTCCACGCCCGAAATGGATCATGTCTACGGCCTGCCCTATGCGCGTGCGCCGCATCCGTCCTATGGCGACGCGAAAATCCCGGCCTGGGAAATGATCCGCTTTTCGGTGAACATCATGCGCGGCTGTTTCGGCGGCTGCACCTTCTGCTCCATCACCGAGCACGAGGGGCGCATCATCCAGAGCCGCTCGGAGGAATCGATCCTGCATGAGATCGAGGCAATCCGCGACAAGACGCCCGGCTTCACCGGTGTCATCTCGGATGTCGGCGGCCCCACGGCGAATATGTATCGCATGGCGTGCAAGGATCCGAAAATCGAGTCCTCCTGCCGGCGCCTGTCCTGCGTCTATCCCGGCATTTGCGAAAACCTCAACACCGACCACGCGCCGCTGATCGGCCTTTACCGCAAGGCGCGCGCCCTGCCCGGTATCAAGAAAGTGTTCGTCGCCTCGGGCTTGCGCTACGACCTGGCGGTGCGCTCGCCCGATTACGTGAAGGAACTCGCGACCCACCATGTCGGCGGCTACCTGAAGATCGCGCCCGAGCACATCGAGGAAGGGCCGCTTTCGAAAATGATGAAGCCCGGGCTCGGCAGCTACGACAAGTTCAAGGCGCTGTTCGACAAATTCTCGCGCGAAGCCGGCAAGGAACAGTATCTGATTCCCTATTTCATCGCCGCGCATCCGGGCACGACGGACGCCGACATGCTCGCGCTGGCGCTCTGGCTCAAGCGCAACGGCTTTCGTCTCGATCAGGTGCAAACCTTCCTGCCGACGCCGCTGGCGCTGGCGACGACCATGTACCACAGCGGCAAAAACCCGCTGCACAAGGTCTCGGCCACCTCAGAGAACGTGAGCGTGGTCAAAGGCGGACGGCAGCGGCGCCTGCACAAGGCCTTTCTGCGCTATCACGATCCGGAAAACTGGCCGCTGCTGCGCGAGGCGCTGCAAGGCATGGGTCGCGCCGACCTGATCGGCAACGGCAAGAAACACCTGATTCCCTCGTTTCAGCCTGCGGGGACCGGGAAGATCGCGCCGCGCTCAAACAGCAGGCAGCCGAAGAACCGCGCTGCGCTTGGGTCTCGGGCAATTCGACCGGCAAGAAACAAAATCTAAATGGTCTTGGCGGGCAGAGAAGGTGAAGAAATCGGCGAAAGTCGTTAAACTTGCCAAAACCTCCTGACAGGGACGGAATAATGGGCGCGGCTGAACGTATTGCAGAACTCATGAAGACCATGCGCGAGCGCGAAATCGACGAGATGCTGGACTTCGCCGAGTTCCTGCTCGCCAAGCGCGACAGGGAGAAAGCCGACGCATCGGCGACGCTCGAAAAATACGCAGGCCGCTACGATGGCGTCAAGTGGCGGCGCGAGGATCTCTACGACCGTGCCGGCCTTCGTTGACACCAACGTCGCGATCTACGCGCTCGGCCAGGATAGCGAAAAGAAGGCGCGAGCCACACAGATACTTGATGCCACACCGATGCGCTCGCCACGGGCTGCGACACGCTGTATTCCGAGGACATGCAGGACGGGCAGGTCTTCGAAGACCGATTGACGGTGAAGAACCCGTTTGCTGCTCTGCCTTGAACCGAACGGCCGGCGGCCGAAGAACCGCGCTGCGCCTGGGCGCCGGGCCGTTTCCCCGGCAAAGACCAGCGGCAAACTGAAACACGCGCGCCGGCCGTAGCGCGCTTTCTTGGCGTCCGAACTGCATTACATACCCGGTTGATCAAGATTGCGGATACGAGCATTGGCATGCTGCGTCGCAGAATTTCGAAGTTAGAAATCTTCCCTAAGGGAAGTTCTCTGACGGTCTCAGTTCGACCCGAAGCGGGAGTAGCGTGAATGGGAAAGCGACCGCTCAATCGGGATAGGAGAAAGCCTCTCGGCTTCCCCCTCCCACACCACCGGACGTACGGGTCAC
>CAKKSJ010000408.1 GCA_919902965.1 Burkholderiales bacterium | reverse complement strand
AGGATCGCCCGGCGGATCTCGGCCGCCACGCCACGCTGCGCGCGCGCGATGGCCTGAAAGTAGCCGTCGTCGAGCGGCAAGGGAAAGTGCCCGGCGAGCCGCCGCTCGGTGAGCGATTGGACCAGCGCCATCAAGCTGCGCGGCAGCAGCACCAACAGCGCCACCGTGATCGCGTACAGATGAATCCAGCGTGCCGCGTTCTCACCCGGCGATATGCCGGAACGGATCGCCGCCAGCCCCGCTGCGTCCGGCAGGCCGATGCCACTGAGCGCAGCGGCCGGCCCGAGAACGACGGACAGCAGCGCGTGCACGGCAGGCGCATCGAGAAAGGTGCTTCCCCAGCCGGCGCGATATTCGAGCGCGAATCCGCGCAGATACATGCCCAGCAGCGCGCCGGCTGCGAATGCAGCCGCGGCCCAGTGCAGAATCCGCGCAACCCGCGACGCCGTCAGACTTGCACTGGCGAGCACCCAGTCACGCGCAAAAGCCGCGAGCGGCTGCGTCAATTGTTCCATCCGGCGCCCTGAGGCGGCCGCATGCACAGTGCGCGCGAGCAGGCGCGCAAGCGGACCGGGCCGCAGTGCGGCAGCGCCGGCAAAGCGCGTCGCCGTGCGCAGCAGCAGCACCGCATAGACGATGATATTCCAGGCGAGCAGCGCGAGCAGTGGCGGGGCGAGCACATTGATCTGCTGCGCGGACCCGATCGCATCGGTGGCGACCCCGGCGGCCAACGCGAGCAGCGCGAGCGCCCATCCGATCCAGGGCCGCCAGCTCAGCGCATCCACGACACGCCGGACAGCGTGATCCCGGGCATAGAGGCGCTCGGCAGCGAGGCACGCCCTGTGCGCGATAAAAACGGCGGGACTCGCCTGTTCTCCCTCCAGTTGCAGCGCGGCCTGCGTCGCCCAGCCGCGGTCCTCTTCGGTCCAGCGGCCTTGCGTTTGCGCCGGCGACAGCGTTTCATAGGCGCGCACCAGAAGTGCGCTGCGGGCTTCAAATTCGTTCATTTGGTCGGCGGACCCGGGTGTCCTGCGGAATCGGCTTTATGGCAAACCGGGAACGTCGGCGCAGGAAACGGAACTGAATGGACTCTAAGCTTGGTGCGCCGCGCGGCTGTCTTGCGGTGTCTGGGCGCGCTCGTCCAGGCCATAGTCGCGCAACACGCTCGCGACGCGCAGACGGTATTCGGCGAACACGCCCTTGCGGCCGCGCGCCTGCGCCAGGCGGTGCGCTTCGACGCCACGCCAACGCTTCACCGCCTCCTCGTCGCGCCAGAATGACAGCGACAGCAGCTTGCCTTCGTTGCTGAGGCTGGCAAAGCGCTCGATCGAAATGAAGCCATCCTGTTTTTCCAGTTCCGGCCGCAGTTCCGCGGCGATGTCCAGATATTCCTGCTTGCGCCCGGGCGCTGGAAGCACTTCAAAAATGACTGCGATCATTCGTCCCCCCTATTCGCGCAGCTGCGCGTCCGCGCTGGCGCGGTAATGCCGGTTGGCATCATCCGGCTTGTCGATGCGATCGAACAATTGGGCCAGCGCAATATGCGCACTGCGGCTGGGCTCCTCCGACAGGCTCGCCTCGAGATAGCTCTGCGCCTTGCCCCAGAGCTCCTTGGTCAGGCACATGCGCCCCAGTGCCAGCAGCAGCGCGCGATCGTGCGGCCGCGACTTCAGCCATTTCTCCGCGCGTTCAATCTGCGCGAGGACGTCGGCGCCCAGGCATTGCCCGTAAAGCAGAATCAGGTCTTCGTTCCATTCCGCATCCAGCGCTGTCGCCACAATCTCGTGCGCGCGCCGGCAGTCTCCGCGCGCCATGAACAGCTGCGCCGCGGTGCGCGCAACACGCGCATCGCGCTTGTCTTCGGTGCGCTGCCAGCACTCCGTCAGGCCTGCGTTATCGCCCGCCTGCTGCCGCAGCGCCTCGATCTGCGCGGTAATGCGCAGCTGTGTCGCCGCCACCTCGGCCAGCACGCCGCGTTTGGCCAGGGCCGCGGCCAGGCGCCGGACCTCGTCCCAGTGTCCCAGGCGCTGGTGCGCTTTCATCAGCATGCGCTGGGTGGAGATGCGTTTGGGTTCCTTCGCAGAGAGTTCGCGCAAAATGCCAAGCGCATCGTCATAGCGACGATCATCGAGCAGCAGGCTCGCCTGCACCGCGAGCCGGGCCTGGCGCGCATCGGTATCCGCATCATGGCTGCCGGCACGCGCGAGCCATTCGTCGCGCCGCTCGAGTTCGCGCATTTCACCCGCTGCGCGCGCCGCGATCAATGCGCTCAAAGCCGGCGCCTGACCCAGCTTGTAAGCCTTGCCGGCCGATTTTTCGGCACGCGCATAGCGCCCCTCGAACATGGTCTGCAGCGCGTCGAGCAGCGCCACACGACCCTTCGCATCGCGGCGGCGCAGGCGAAAGTGGCGCACATAGAGCGGCAGCCGCAGCGTGTGCGTGACCAGGCGCAACAGCAGGTACGCGAGCACAAAGGCGGCAAGCAAGAGCAGGACTGCCAGGTTGAGCGCAAGCTCGGCCCGGTAAGGCGGAAAAACGAGAATGGCATAGCCCTCGTTCAGATGCGCGGCGAGCGACAAACCCACCGCCAGAGCAAACACTGCCAGTACCCACATGAGCCCGCGCATCTTAGTCTCCGTCCGCCGTGCTCACCGCTGGGCCGTTCCCGTCCGCCGTGCTCA
>CAKKSJ010000407.1 GCA_919902965.1 Burkholderiales bacterium | reverse complement strand
GCCGCCGCCCGCTCCGGCCGCGCTTACCACGCCGAGGAAGAAAATCAGGCCTAGAGCGGAAGTCATGAACGGCGTCGCCGCCAGACCCACGGCAAGCAGCACTGCTCCGATGGCGATGATCCGGAACGAGCCGGCGCGATCCGCGAGCGCGCCGAATATCGGCTGGGCCGCACCCCATACGAACTGGCCCACGGCAAGCGCAAAGCTCACCGTGACTATGCCCAGGCCGGTGGAGGTGTTGAGCGGCGATACGAACAAACCCAGCGCATTGCGCAGGCCCATGGTCACGGCGAGTATCAATGCCGCGGAAATGGCCAGCATCCAGTATTGGCGTTTGGTGCTCATGCGTGTTTTCCTGTCGGGATCGGGAGGGCTGCGAGCGCGTGACTGATATTCTTGTGCAGCTCGCCTACGCCGGCGATGCCGAGCACGGATTCGACTTCGCACTGCGCCTTGCGCCATAAGGGCAGGGCGGCCTTGAGCTTGCGCCGGCCGGCAGCGGTGACGCGGATGCTGCGGCTGCGCGGATCGGCGCCGATCGAAATCTCCACCCAGCCCTGTGCGGCGAGCGGCGCGAGATTGCGGCTGAGCGTGCTGCGGTCCATTTCCAGTTCGGCGGCAAATTCCGAAACAGTGCGCTCGCCGCGCGCAGCGTTGACCAGCAGGGAAAACTGGGTGACTTTGATAGCCTGGGGCGCGAGGTGCGCATCGTAAATGCGCGTCACCCGGCGCGAGAGTTTGCGCAGCCGGGCACAGGTGCAGCCGAAACGGGGGACGCGGGCGGAGATCGACATGGGGCGATCATAGCATATGGGTGTAACTACACGTATATGCGCCGCACCAGGTTGCGTTCCGGGCGGGACGCCGCAGCCGATTTCGCCCGCGGCGATGCGGCGGCCATCGAATCTCGCCCAGCCTCTATAATGCCTGCGGCTTTTGCGCACAGCCCACAAGCATGAATGCGCCGTTCCAGGTGAGACGAAAATGCATGTACCTCGAGAGTTCGAAGCTTTGTCGCGCACCAGCCCGCTGCTGGACTTGATTGGCCCGGTATACAGGCGCGGGCAGGGGAAGGATCTGGTGCTGGGACTGAGGGCGGAGACCAAGCACTGCAATGCCCGCGGCACGGTGCACGGCGGCATGCTCGCCACGCTGGCCGATGTCGCGCTGGGCTACACCATGGCGTTCGCGAGCGAGCCTCCGGCCCGTTTGGTCACGGCCAACCTGTCGCTGGATTTCGCCGGTTCGGCCAAGGTCGGCGACTGGCTGCAGGCCCACGTCGACATTCAGAAGCAGGGAAGCCGGCTGTCGTTTGCAAACTGCTACATCGTCGTGGGCGAGCAGCGCATAGTGCGTGCCAGCGCGGTGTTCGTCGCGGCGGGCAGGCGCGGTGAAAAAGCGCTGCCGGAATAAGCGGGTTTGCGGGGCAATCGCGCCGCACCGGGCTACTCGACGATTTTGTTCAAAGGCAGTTCGATAATGCCGCGCGCGCCCGCCGCGTAGAGCTGCGGAATCAACTCGCGCACGGTTTTTTCCTCGACCACGGTGGACAGGTCGACCCAGTGCGGGTCGGCCAGCGTAGACACCGTCGGCGTCGCCAGCGCCGGCAGGATTTTCAGCACCGCGTCGACATTCTCGCGCGGCAGATTCATGGACAGCAGCACGCGCGTAGCGGCGGCGATCGCGCCTTTGAGCAGCATCAGCAGGCAGTCGATTTTCGCGCTTTTCCAGCTGTCCTTGAGCGCGTCGTGGCAGCCGATGAAGCGCGGCGTGCTCTCCAGCACCACATGCATGATCTTGAGGTTGTTTGCGCGCAGCGAGGCGCCGGTCTCGGACACATCGACGATCGCATCAGCCAGGATCGGCGGCTTTACTTCGGTCGCGCCCCAGGAAAATTCGACCTTCGCCTGTACGCCGTGCTGCGCGAGGAAACGCCTGGTCATGCCCACCGCCTCGGTGGCGACGCGCCGCCCCTCGAGATCCTTCACGCTGTTGAAGGGCGAGTCGTCCTTGGAGGCCATCACCCAGCGCACCGGGCCGTAGTTCGGCCAGGGCGCGCGCAGGTCGGCGATGTCCGCCACATCGACGTCGTTTTCGAGTATCCAGTCCAGCCCGGTAATCGCGCAGTCGAGTATCCCCTGACCGACATAGCGGGACATTTCCTGCGGCCGGATCAGAATGCATTCGATCTCCGCATCGTCGATGGCGGGATAGTAGGAGCGGCCGGAGATGCGCAGGTCGTAGCCGGCGCGGATGAACAGCTTCTGCGTAGTCTCCTGCAGGCTGCCCTTGGGTATGCCCAGGCGCAGCCGCTTGGTGTTGGTATTCACTTTTTCTTGAGCCTCGTGCGGAAAATTGGTGATCGCGTCGCGGCGCATAGCTTACGCCAATTCGCGGCGCCTGCACCTGCCCGGCGGGAGCCTTCGCCGCCTGATGCCGGTGGGCAGCGTCATTGGGCCGCGCGGAAAATGTCGCGGTAGGCGGTGTACACCGAAGCTGCCAGCACCGGCACCAGCACCAGGAAACCCAGTCCCGCCGGGATTGCGGCGAGTACGCCCAGCACCAGCATGGCAAGGCCGTAGATCAGGAAGGGTATCCAGTTCCTGAGGCAGGCGTAGAAGCTCGCCTTGAGTGCGGCTACCGGCGCAAGCTCGTGCAGGATGATCAGCGCCGGCGCAAACCAGGTCGCCATGTACAGCGGCACCGACAGCGCGGCGACCAGCAGCATGGCGATCAGTATCGACAGCAGGGACAGGCTCGCGCCGGGCGTGCCGCCGCGCAGCATGGCCAGGAACACGCCGGCGCCGACTACCGCGATGACCGCAAGCGCGATGACCACCCAGCCGAGCAGGTTGAACACGCCCACCAGCACCAGGTCGCTGGTGTTGCGCTTGAAGCCGAGGAACAGGTGCGAAATCTCGAGGGAATTACCTTGTTCGAGGTCCCTGCAGCCCAGCATCAGGCCGGCGCCGAATATGGGAAACAGGAGGGCATTGGCCAGGGAACCGAGTACCGGGATCAGGCTGACGACAATGAAAATGACGCCCAGCACGACCGTCAACAGTATCCACAGGCCGGGCTGCTTGCGGAACAGCGCAAACGCCTCGACGATCCA